>JBJORE010000017.1:0-12966 GCA_046049565.1 Actinomycetota bacterium | reverse complement strand
ACCGAAACCGATTTGGGGGTTTGGATCTCTGGTGATGTCCATCTCGGTTGGGTTTTCAAACATGCTTTCATCGCGGTTGGCTGAACCTAGCAGCGATGCGATCTTCTGACCTTCCTTGATCATCACACCGCCAATTTCGACATCGGCGGTGGCAGTGCGCTCAAAAAGGTGAAGTGGTGCGTCGAAGCGAATAAATTCGTCGACGGCTGTCGCGGCTAGCCCATAAGGGTCCACCTGCAGTTTCCTGAGCTGGTCCTCGCGTTGCATGAGGGCAACGAAACCGTTGCCGAAGCCATTCACACTGGCTTCGTGGCCAGCGTTCAAAAGCAGAACGCAGGTGGCAATTAGTTCTTGAGCGTTAAGTTTCTGGCCGTCTTCTTCAACTGCGGCGAGGTCGCTGATGAGGTCGGTGCCTGGGTTGCGCTTGCGCTCTTCCATTAGTCCGCGAACGTATTCGGCAAACTCGCGGCTGGCTAGTTGAGCCTCGGCCTGAGTCTGTTCGCTCGGGTTTACCTCGTACATTTTTACGATGGCCTGCGACCACGGGCGTAAAAGGTGTTCGTCTTCGTCGGGGAAACCGAGAAGAGCTGCGATGACCTTCACTGGCAGCGGTTCGGCAAAGTCACCAATTACATCGAACTGGCCAGTTTGTTCGAGTTTGAGTTCAATCTTCTTCAGCAGGTCTTTAGTTAGGCGCTCCACATCTGGACGCAGGCTCTCGATCTTGTTCTTGTTGAACGCTTTGACTAGAAGCGAACGAAGTCTGGTGTGCTTCGGAGGTTCACTATCCAGCAGGCTGTCGCTGTGAAGCCAATTGAAGGTATCCCAGTTTTCATCGGGTTGTCTTGGTTTGAAGATTCGTCCAAGTGAGCGATTTCTAAGTACCGCGTTTGCGTCTTGGTAGGTTGCCGCAAGAAAGAGGTTGGTTTCTTCATGCCAAACAGGTTTGCCGTACCTTCGTAATTCAGCCAGAGCCGGGTATGGGTTTTCAAGGAAGTCTGGGCTTTCGAAGTCGATCACATCTTGAGAATACTCCGCGCGCTCACAGTTAAACTTCTAAGGTTGAGCAAACGTTTTCAGGCGGGATTATTTTGAAGTACTGGTTGAAGCAACTTCGTGTGCACCAGTGGGTGAAAAACCTACTTGTCTTCGTGCCATTGCTCGCCTCGTTCCAGTTTCTAAACTCGGCAAGTGCTTTTGGATCTTTGAGTCTGGCGTTCATAGCGTTCAGTCTGGTTGCATCTTCGGTTTACATTTCCAATGACCTTTTGGATCTTGAAAATGACCGAGCTCATTCGATCAAGCGAAACCGACCGCTCGCCTCCGGCAAGATTTCGTCCACTCAGGCAATTGCCGTTGCCCTAATCTTTTTGGCACTAGGGCTCTGGCTGGGTTATCTGGTCGGGATCGCATTCTTCGTAGCTATTGTTTCCTACCTTGTTCTAGCTTTCGTTTATTCGGTTTGGTTGAAGCGGATCGCACTCGTTGACGTAATTAGCCTGGCGGGTCTATACACGCTTCGCGTGGTTGCCGGAGGCTGGGCAACCGGAATCGAACTTTCGTTCTGGCTGTTAGCTTTCTCGGTGTTCTTTTTCCTTTCGCTGGCTTGGGTGAAGCGGTACGCGGAGCTCGAGTCGATCCAGAAGAATGGCGAAACCAATGCTGTCGGCCGCGGCTATTCGGTAACCGACATGCCACTTATTTTGGTATTCGGCGCATCCTCGGCGTTTTTGGCAGTGCTCATTTTTGCCCTCTACCTAGACAGTGCGGCAATCAGGGAGCAATACGCACTTCCAGAAGTGGGTTGGCTGGCGATTCCATTTTTGATGTATCTAATTGGACGAATGTGGTTCAAAGCCCATCGGGGTGAGATGAATCAAGATCCGCTTTTGTTTTTGTTCCGAGACTGGCCAAGCATTGCGACTGTTTTACTGATGGGAACTTCTTTGGTCATAGCTCATCTGGGTGTCGGGCTTTGAAGCTAACTTCGTTTGGCGGATTGACGGCTGCTGCCGCATCAATCGCTCGTCCAACCTGGATTGCTGAAGTGCCTTCACTGATGGCGGGTTCAAAGTTGCTTCCAACAGGGATGAGCAAAAGTTATGGCGACGTTGCCTTGATTGGCGGCGGCAAAGCGGTCAGCTCACTTGGTCTCAATCGCATGATTAGCTGGGATTCGAAGCTTGGCGTGCTGGAATGCGAAGCCGGCGTCTTGCTCAGTGACATTCAAAGAACTTTTGTGAAACAGGGTTGGATGTTGGCTGTTTCGCCAGGAACCGCATTCGTAACGGTAGGCGGTGCTGTTGCGAATGACATTCATGGAAAAGATCATCACTTTGCCGGAACCTTCGGTGAACATGTCTTGAGTTTCACCTTGGTGCGTTCTTCTGGAGAGTTGTTGGAGTGTTCTCCAACAAAGAATGAGGGCTTGTTTCGCGCAACAATTGGCGGTCTGGGTTTGACTGGTTTCATAACCTCAGTGAGGATAAGGCTGCGTTCGGTCGCCGGACCTTATTTTGATTCAGAGGCAATTTCCTTTGGAAACCTCGCAGAGTTTTTCACGCTTTCGGAGGCAACAGAAGCCGAGGGTTGGCAGGCATCTGTTTCTTGGTTCGATTGCTCAACCTCTAAAGCAGGCCGTGGTTCATTCACTCGCGGCAATCCGTCTCCGCGAAAATGGACCGGAGAGCCGGAACCTCGGGGTCTAGGTTTATCAATACCGTTCACTCCGCCAATTTCGCTGGTGAATAAGTTATCGCTGGATCTTTTCAACTCCGCCTATTTCGAATTACAAAAACGTGGAGCCGGCAAGCGCGAGGTTCACTACCGCGAGTTTTATTACCCACTGGACGGCGTGGGCGATTGGAATCGGATTTACGGGCCGAAAGGCTTCTTCCAATACCAGTCGGTAATTCCTATGAAACATGCGGCGGCGACCACTGAAGAAATGCTGTCGGTGATAAAGAAGTCTGGTCAGGGTTCTTTCTTGGCCGTTCTGAAAACCTTTGGAGATAGAAAACCTGCGGGCCTTCTATCGTTTGCTCGTCACGGGGTTACGCTCGCACTGGATTTTCCAAACCGCGGGGACAAGACCGAGAAGCTTTTCGAGTCGTTGGACAAAATCGTTGCCGAAGCCGGAGGCACGCTGAATCCAAGCAAAGATGCTCGGATGAGTCGAGACTTATTCCACCAGGGTTTTCCTGAGTTGGCAGAATTTGCCAAATACCGTGACCCCAACATCGTTTCTGATTTCGCAAGACGGGTGATTGATTAGCATGCGCATTGTTGTTATTTCGGCTACCTCGGTTATTGCCCAGGCGTGTGTGAAAGTTTGGGCAGGTTCTGGTGACCATGAGTTCGTTTTGGTTGGCCGATCGGAGGAGCGGATCGAAGCAACTAGCAGAGACCTCGAGCTTCGCTTTCCGTCTTCAAAATTCGCTAGCGAATTGGTCGACTTCTCGTCATCCAAATCCATGGCAGGGCTAGTCGCCACGCTGGGTAAGAAATCAATCGATTTGGTTTTAGTTGCTCAGGGGTCGCTCACCGATCAAGTTAAAGCTTCTACAGATTTGGGTTACCTAAAGGCTGAACTCGAACTCAACGCAGTGTCGGCTTCAGTTATTGCCGAAGCGTTTGCAGGAGTTCTCGAGGCTCAAGGTTACGGAACGCTAGGTGTGATTGGTTCGGTGGCAGGCGATCGTGGCCGGGCATACAACTACAGTTACGGAGCCAGCAAGGCTTTGTTAGAGACGTACACCCAAGGGTTGCAACAACGATTCGGTTCAACCGCAATAAAAGTTTGTCTCATCAAACCTGGCCCAACCGCAACACCGATGACCGAGGGCCACAAAGGCGCAATGACAGACCCGAACGTGGTGGCCAGAGCGATAGTCCGTGGCCTGACTGCTGGTCGCCGAGTAATCTATGCGCCAGCAATTTGGAGAGCCATCATGTTTTTGGTGAGGAATATCCCGTTCTCAATTTTCAAGAAATTAAAGTTCTAAGCGGCGACCAATAAACTCAAGATGATGGTGGCAAAAGGAAAATCCATAAAGCTGGCAGCGACGGCGCTGGTAGTTAGCTTTGGATTGTTGCTGTCTGGCTGCATCGGAGCACCTGCCACGCCACCAGCAGATTACTCGGCTAGCCCAGAAGTCATTGCCGTAATCGGAGACTTCGGTTCTGGAAGAGCGGCCGAACGCAAAGTATCCAAAATGGTTGGAGCTCTCAACCCGAGTTTTGTGGTGACAGTCGGAGACAATGTCTACAGCAAAAAGAGTTATCAAAAACTTGTTGGTGATTACTACCCTCAGACCATAGTTGCCGCCGCGGGAAACCATGATTACAAAGAGGGAATCGGGCGGTTTGATGACTTCTTCAAACGCAATCAGTGGAACAGAAACTATGTTCACCGTGCGAAATCAGGGGTGGATTTCTTTATCCTCGACAGCACTCCAGGTTTGAAATCTAAGTCGGTGCGGGATTCTCAACTTACGTGGCTAACCGAAGAGCTGACCAAATCGGATGCGAACTTCAAAGTGGTCATACTGCACCACCCACCGTATTCTTCGGCCAAGCACGGTTCCACCAAGGTTTACCAGTGGCCTTACGCCGCCCTAGGTGCAGATCTTGTGATTAGTGGCCACGATCACAGCTATGAGCGCATCATTCGAAACGGCGGCATTTATGTGGTCAACGGAACCGGTGGAGCCAAACTTTATAAATGCAAGAAGCTGGTTTACGGCAGCCAAGGTTGCGACGACAAACACTACGGTGCACTGTTCCTATACGTAAACAGCTATTCGATGAAGGCCGTTTTCCGAGGCACAGCTGGCCAAATCTTGGACGAATTCTCCATCGATAAGTAGCCTCTTCATTTAGGCTCGAATGATGCGCTTCATCCTCTCGAAACTAGGTCTGGGCGCGCTCAGGAATGAACCTGCTGTGCGTGCCATTTCTTGGCAAACCTTAGTTAGCCGAATCGGCAGCGGTTTGTTTATGACCATCGAGGTTATCTATTTCACATTGATCGTTGGTCTAACACCGCTCGAAGTCTCGATTGCGCTGGGTGTTGGCGGTTTGGTGTCGCTATTGTTTTCGGTTCCTGCCGGAATAATCGCCGACCGCTTCGGTGCAAAACGAGTTCTGTTCTTGGCACACGTGATTGAGGGTTTGGCTTTGCTGCCGCTCATGTTTGTTCGCGATTTTTGGTCGCTTCTGGTCATCAACCTTTTCGTCTGGCTGGCCGGAACAGTAGGGCACAATGCAACTTCCACGGTTATCGCCACCATGGGCACGGGTGAAGATCGAGTCACGATTCGAGCTGCCCAGCGAGCCATGGCCAACCTCGGCATCGCAATCGGTACCGTCTTTGCTGGAATCGCCCTCGCCATCAACACCGAGTTGGCCTACCAGCTAACGCTCGGTCTCGACTTCCTGATGTTTATTTGGGCAGCTACCTTCATCCTCAGACTTCCTTACATTCGCCCAACTGTCAAAAAGGGTGAACCAATCTCATTCGTGGCATTCAAGGACTGGCGATTCTTGGCAGCAACCATTCTCAACGGAGTGGTTTCGCTTCACTTCTTAATTCAGGGCGTGGCTCTGCCGCTGTGGATTCTGCATTCCACCGAAGTTCCAACCTGGTGGGTCTCGGTTCTGTTTGTGATCAACACCGTCCTAGTTACTGTTCTCCAGATTCGCATGAGTCGAGGAACCGGAGACATCATGGTTTCGGTGAAGAAGTTCCGACTGGGAACCGCATACCTTTTGGCATCGTGTTTGATCTACAGCTCTTCGGCAGGCCTTTCACTTTGGTTTTCGGCAACCGTTCTAGCGGTTGGAATGATTGTTCACACCCTCGGAGAACTTTATGCCGCGGCCGGCTCGTGGAGTATAGGTTTCGAGTTGGCTGTTGAAAAACACATGGGTCAATATCAGGGTGTTTACTCGCTCGGTTGGGGATTGGGAGGCACGCTAGGACCGGTCTTCATCACGGCCATGGTGGTTGGGTTAGGTGTCGCAGGTTGGGCAATCATGGGTAGCATCTTCCTGGCTAGTGGAATAGTGATGCACGCTCTCGTAAAGAGGCACCCAAAGTTTGCGGCCTAGCGCCCATACTTTCTCAGCAGGGCATCAACTTCTTGCCCCTTCATTGCAATCCAGTTGTTGACCGCTAACTGAGCCCAGGTTGGCGTGCCGTTCAGCATTCTAGAAATTTCCAAAACCTGATTCGTCAACTTGATTTCTTTGGCCTTCGCTTTCACGGCCTTTAGTTCGTCAAGGTACTGGTGGAGGCACGGCTTGTAGTTGAGGCACTTGGTGAACATGATTCCGCGGCTTTTTGATTGAATCTGAAAGTCGGTATAAATGAGCGGGTACCCGATCGACCTGGCGTCCATCGCGTAGTTGTAGGAGAACGTTTCGTCGGTTCCGGTCGGCATCATGGTGAACACTCCCATGGCGTCGGAGCGCAAATAGTAATTGTTGATGATCGACCCCGAGTAACTGTCCCAAGCGGAGATAAAGTTGTCTACCGCCCACATTCGAATGAACTGGTCGCGGTCGGTGTAACGATCCATCGCCGCCCACCAATCGGCCTGTTTAGGAAGTTTCTGAATCGATGACAAGGCTCGCAGGTCTAGTTTGTTCGGGGATTTCTTCCAGCCCTCTTTTACTTCGAAGACCGTATTGACACAGTCTTTACCGCCTTTAGACGCTCCAGGCCGAGTCACATCTGTCCAGTGGCCACAAGGTTCGTAAAGGTGCTGGGTTCTGCTTTCAAAACGTTTCTTCAAAAACAGGTCGTCGTAAGGCTCGATGATTGCAAACAGCCCTTTGTTATATGTGCGAGAACCGATGACCACGGTCACTTGGGCATACCCAACACGCGGCGCTGGGATATCCATGGCGTTGTACAACTTGTAGGCGGTGTATTCGTGAACCTTTGAGCTATCGGTGGTCATGGCATTCAACGTGAGAGACTTCATCCCTCCCACCAACTGCAACGGAATTGCTCCGTCTTCACGGAACTTCACGCGCAAACTAGGACGGCTCGCCGTGAGGCTTGGGTTCTGTCGCAACGTGCTGGTGCCCTTGAGCTTGAAATCAACCGGGACATTGTTGTAATTCACAGAACCAGATTTGTTTCGCATTTCAAATCGCGCGGGCACAGCCACCTTGGGCGCTCTAGCCAACTTGCTAGCCGAGCCATCGCTGATTGTGATTTTTATCTCACTAATCGATTCGGCGCTGAAGAAATCGTCCGGCTGATTCTTCGCCTGTGCTGGAGGAACGACCAGGAAACTCAAAGCGATGGCAATAATCGCTAACAATCCCCTGAGTTTCATTTACCTATCTTAACAAGCCAACCTGAGAGCGGATTGGGTAGTCTTTGACCATGATCAACGATGCAGTTGCACGCGCGAGAAAAGCGCAAATTGAGTGGGCCAAAGTTCCAACACGTGAACGCGCTGCGATTTTCAGAAAGTTTTCAAAGTTGGTGCTCGAGCGTCAGGCAGAAATCATGGACGTTCTGCAAGAGGAAACTCACAAGAACCGATTGAGTGCATTTGAAGAAGTGCTCGACACCGTTCAGCTGACCCACTACTACGGTCGTCACGCGGCCAAGTTTCTGAAGGATCAGAAACGAAGCGGCGCTTTCCCAATCATTACCAAAACTCGTGAGGTGCACCGCCCGATCGGTGTGGTCGGTGTAATCACTCCGTGGAACTACCCGTTCACTCTTCCTTCAACCGATGTGGCTCCAGCGGTAATCGCCGGCAACACCGTGGTTTTGCTTCCGGATGAGCTGACGCCAAAATGTGCAGATCTAATGCTTTCACTAATGCGTGAGGCAGGCTTACCAGCTGACGTGGTCACTATTGTTCACGGCGGCGGTCGAGTTCACGGTACCGACCTTATTAACGCGGCCGATTTCATTATGTTTACCGGCTCAACCGCGACCGGTCGAATTGTCGCTAAGCAGTGTGCCGAGCGCTTGATCGGTTTCTCCGGCGAGCTTGGCGGAAAGAACCCGATGCTGGTTTTGTCTGATGCAGATGTTGCCAAAACTGCCAAAGGCGCCGTTCGTTCGTGTTTTGCTAACAGCGGCCAACTTTGCGTAAGTATCGAACGAATTTATGTGGTCGAAAAACACTATGACGATTTCCTAAAAGCCTTCATCGCTGAAACCGAAGCCATGAATCTCGGCGACGGCAACGACTGGGAAATCGACATGGGCCCTCTGATTAGTGAAAAGCAGTTTGTGCGCGTTCGCGACCAGGTAACCGACGCCATATCAAAGGGTGCGAAACTTCAGGCTGGCGGCCGCGTTCGTACCGATATCGCACCAACGTTCTTTGAGCCAACCATCCTGACAAATGTTTCCGATGACATGGACTTGAGCCGTGGTGAAACCTTCGGGCCGGTTGTGGCAATTTATAAAGTTGCCAGCGATGCCGACGCCATTTGGAAGGCCAATGACACAGACTACGGTTTGAACTCGAGCGTTTGGGGTGGCGCTGCGGCTCTGAAGGCGGCGCCACAACTGGAGTCTGGTACCGTAACTGTGAATGAGGGTTTTAGTGCCAGCTTCGCTTCGCACGATGCACCCATGGGTGGCATGAAAACTTCCGGCGTCGGTCGTCGCCATGGTCGTCAGGGTCTACTCAAATACACGCAGCCTCAAACCATCGCAGTGCAAAGGCTTATCGGCATAGCGCCGATCGGAAAACAAACCAACCAGGCATTCGCAAAGTTGGTAACCGCCCTCCTAGGAGTTTGGAACCGAATCAGATGAGTTACAAAGTTTCTCTAAGTGGCGCACGCGCCCTAGTCACAGGTGGTGCTTCCGGCCTAGGTCGTCAACTTGCCATCCAGTCCGCAGCTAAGGGAACTCACGTCATCATCTGGGACATGAACTTGGCTTCGGCGAAAAAAGTTGTTGATGAAATCACTAAGGCTGGCGGAACCGCCGAAGCGCACCAGGTCGACATCACCAATCGTGAAGCGGTCAATAAACTGGCGCTCAAAGTAGGTGCGGTTCACGTCCTGTTTAATAACGCAGGTGTTGTGTCCGGCGACTGGTTTCTAGATCTTGACCCAGCCTCCATTGAGCGAACCTACAACGTGAACGTGCTCTCGCTTTACTGGATGACTCAGGCATTCCTGCCTTCTATGGTTCAGGCCAACCACGGCTGCGTAGTTACCATCTCGAGCGCCTCGGGCCTACTTGGAGTTGCAAAGCTCACCGACTATGCGGCCAGCAAGTTCGCCGCTTTCGGTTTCATGGAATCACTGCGCTCGGAACTTCGAATGAAGAAAAGTTCGGTCAACACTCTCACTGTTTGCCCGCACTATATCGGCACGGGAATGTTCGATGGAGTAAAGACCAAGTTTCCAAGACTGCTACCAATTCTTGAAGAGCAGAAGGTTGCCGCAAAGATTTTGTCTTCTGTCGAAAAAGGAAAAGCTCAACTTGTGCTGCCAAAATTCGTAAACGTTATCCCAGTCACTCGCATTCTCCCGGTTCGCGCATTCGATGTTGTAACCGACTTCTTCGGTGTGAACCGCACGATGGACAACTTCCGCGGACGCGTCAAATAGACTGCCTCTGTGGCTGAAACCTCGACCAATAATTCGAACTACGATGTCGTCTTCTATTTCGGAGATGCAAACGCTAAAGACCGCCTTTATCAACTAAAACAGTGGCTTCAGCCTCTGAAGCGTTTGGGTTCCATGTGCAGTGTCGCGGTGGTCACCTCTAGTTTGGAAGCCGAAGCGCTGGCCAGAGAAAGCTCACTTCCGGTTGTGAACTACAAGCATGAAGATGCAACTTTGGGTTTCCCGGCCGAACTTAAACCCGGAGTGATTCTTTACCCAAATAAGGGAGTTAGCACCCCAAAATTCACAAGCTACCCAGGTGCTGTCCACATTTTTGTGAGCCACGGAGAATCCGACAAGGCTTACATGTCGGATAACACTTTGAAGTACTTTGATTTTGTTTATACCGCAGGGGAGATGGCGGTTCAAAGAATCGTGGAGCGGCTTTCTGACTTCAACGTAAAAGCTCGCTGCTTGAGTATCGGTCGCCCACAAGTTTTGGATACGGTTCCACCGCCACCGGTAGGGTTCGATCTTGCCGATAAACGCAAGACGATTCTGTATGCCCCTACCTCCGATTTTGTTACACGCTCCAACCGCTATGGCTCAGTGGAAACACATGGAGTGGCTATCGTGAATGCCATTCTTGCGCACGGTGATCGTTACCGTCTTATTTACAAACCACACCCACTGACCGGTTCCAAACTTCCAGGTTCCAAACAGGCAAACGAAAAGATTATCGAGGCAATAGCCAAAGCTGGAAATGGGCACCTATTCGATCAGTCTCCATTCGGCTGGCAGGTTCAGGTAGCCGACCTGATGATTTCCGATATCTCGGCTGTGATCTATGACTGGCTGGCAACATCTAAGCCACTTCTAGTAACGAAGCCGGTGGAGCCTTCAGCTTGGGTTTACGAAGGCGGGATTCTCGGGGCAATTGATTTGGTGCTCGCGGAAGAATCAAACGCAATCGTCGACAGAATCTCCAAGGCGCTGGAAAATGAAACGCAAATTTCTTTCTTCGAGACCTGGGGTAAGAAGTACTACGCGCCTGTTCTGGATGCTCCCGATGGCGAAGAGCGTTTCATCGTTGAAACTAGACGCTTGGTTAATTGGTCACGCCATCTCTCGAAGGAACAGGGCTCAGTTAGCAAACCCAAAGCTGCTGCTTCAAAGAAGGGCCTCAGCTCACTCATAAGCGCAAGGCAAAAGGCGTGGTTGAAGGAGCTTCTGGCTCGTTTGGTAAATCGAACACCAAGTGGAGATTGGCAGGTGGCTTTGCACCTGACCCAGAGCCCACTCAATATAGCTCTTGCCAAAAAACTTGCCGAAAAGCAGCGAACCTTGCTTCTGGTCAATAGCCTTGGCAATTTCCTAAGACTCAAAAAGCAGCTATTGCAAAACCCGGGTGAGGGTAAAAAGTTAAAGGTCTACTTTGCGCCTGCGGTGCATCTGGTAACCAGAGTTCTGGTTGCTTTGAAACCCGATTCACTTTGGTATTTGAGCCATGGCCATAACAACCACTTTGGAATTCGTTCTCATGAAGCACGCCACATTCTTTACTGTCCAGAACTACAACCTGGGTTCAAGATTGATCACTCGCTCATTGCCTATGACGAAATCCAAATAACTAAAGAAGATTTCAGGCCGCTAATCACGGAAAAGATATTCCGACCAGACTCCTGGCAGATTGAAACTATTTCTTAATTGGAACGATGACGTCTTTAGGCTCCAGGCGAGGAGCCGCAAAATCGTTGACCGAGTTTTTGCTCGGATAACCGAGAGCAACGCCGTAAAGAAGTTCATAACCATCCGGCACATCAAACTCCGCACGGACGATATCGTCGTAGATGCTGAGCGCGCCCTGTGCGCAAGTGCCCAATCCACGAGCATGAGCACCGAGCATCAGGTTCATCACGAACAAGCCGGCATCGTTGGCCGAGAATTTTCCGAGACTCGTGTGGGTGAGGATAAAAAGTTCAACCGGCGCACCAAAGAAGTCATAGTTTCTGGCCCAAGCTTCGTCACGCGCTTTTCGATCTTTCCGATCGATGCCCATGTGCCCAAAGAGTGCCGCACCGACCCGTTGAGCTCTTGGTAATAGGTCTGCAACATATGGCTTGGCAACGATTGGGTTACTGGTCGGAAGCCCTCGGCGACTAAACAGAAGTTTAAACTGACCCCACTTGCTCGAACGAATCGGCGCCACAATCTCCCATCGCGCCATGAACTCTGCACTCATTCGATCGCGAACGGCACCTGAAGCCACGGCCACCAGGATCGGCCTGGTATTTGACCAGGACGGCGAAGTTAGCCCGTCGGTGATTATCTCGTCAATGACACTTTGCGGTACCGGCTTAGAGAGGAAGTCTCTGGTGGTATGTCTCGAGGCAAGAAAGTCGGACAGTTCTTTTGGCTTCATATCAATAACCTAACCGCATTTACCTAAACTGAACGCATGGATAAACCTTTTGATTTGACTGGTCGAATCGTTCTAGTGACCGGCGCCGGCGGAGGCCTAGGGAAGCACATAGCCAGATGCTTTGCGGTTGCCGGAGCTCACGTTGTAGTAAACGATTTGAATGAAAGTTTCGCAAAAGAAGTCGCCGATGGTTTGACCCAAGCTGGACACAAAGCGCTCGCGGTTTCCGGAGATTGCACTTCCCGCGATTTCATTGAAGAACTTTTCACGTTAGTCGAATCACAATTCGGGTCAATCGATACCGTGGTAGCCAATGCCACCGGACAGCAGATCAGCGAACCAATTGAAAACTTGGATTGGGATTATTACCAGTCGATGGTCGACTTCTTTATAAAGAGCCCTTATCTACTTTCAAAACGCGCACTACCCAGAATGAAGGAAGCAGGATTTGGGCGAATCATCAGTATTGCCGAGGTTTTCGCGGAAGGTGCAAACTGGTCAACGGCCTACACAGCCGCGAAAGGTGGCCAGATTGGGTTCACCAGGAGTTTGAGCACCGAGGTTAGCGCCTTAGGCATCACCGTAAATGCCGTAGCTCCAGGGTTCATTCCAGTGGAGCGTCACAGCCACCTTCCAAAGGAAGTGTTCGATGGCTATTTAGCAACGGTGCCGTCCGGCAGGTTCGGCACACCAGACGATATCGGTTGGACCGCAGTCTTTTTAGCCTCCAAAGAAGCTGGCTTTATTACCGGTGAAACCATCCACGTCAACGGTGGTCGCACTCCCAGTTAGTCTCGGGTAACGACTTGGTTACATTCCCTGAGGTACATGTCCGATTCGCGTCTTTCACGCCCTAGCATTGTGATTGTCTAAGTGAGATTCGTCTTACTTAGATTTCCAATCAGGGGTGAGGAATCACCACAAGAAAGGCAATCTAAATG
>JBJORE010000016.1:0-12718 GCA_046049565.1 Actinomycetota bacterium | reverse complement strand
GCACTATTTGGAGCCTGGTTCACGTTCGAGGCTACGGTTCTTTATCGTCAATCGAAGAACGGGATTCCACAGACTCCTATGCGCCTTTTTCATGGGTCGATTAGCTATCTGACTGTCCTATTTCTAGCCGTGGCGGTGGATCCTCTGGTTCACATCGCACTTTTTTAAAGAGTCTTTAGTTCTTCCAACCTGGCTAATGCTTCTAATCTCTCTTCGGCGTGGTCGACAATTCGCTTTGGGTATCCGAAACTATAGCCGTGTTCGTGCTCCCAAGGTTCCAGCGCAGCAGAACCGGTGAGATGTTTGAGCTCAGGTATGAACTTGCGCACATAATCACCATTTGGATCAAATTTGTGACCCTGACTAATCGGATTAAAAATTCGGTAATAAGGCGATGCGTCAGTGCCACAGCCGGCAGTCCATTGCCAACCATGACTGTTTGAGGCTGGGTCGAAGTCGCTTAGGTGGTATTCAAACCACTCGGCACCCAGTTGCCATTCAAGGTGAAGGTCTTTTACCAAGAATGATGCAACAATCATGCGGACCCGATTATGCATCCAGCCAGTTTCAAGCAATTGTCGCATTCCAGCGTCGACCATTGGAAAACCGGTTCTTCCGAATTTCCATGCTTCAAAGAGTTCGGAAGTTTGGTTGTAACGCATCTTGGCGAAACGTGGCTCTAGGTACTCGGTAAGTGAATCTGGGCGATGATAGAGAACATCCGCATAAAACTCGCGCCACGCGATCTCTTTACGAAAGACATCTGCGCCTGAACCTTCTGGAAGAGCAGCCAAGATAGTCCTCGGATGGATTTCTCCGTGACTAAGAGCATGCGATAGGTGAGAGGTGCCTCTGAGATCTGCTCGATTTCGGGCTTCACTGTAAACCGAAATTCTTGACTCTATGAATCTTGAAAGAGTCTTCAAAGCGATTTTCTCTCCCGCGATTACGCCTTGACCCAATTCGAAGTGGGGGTTGAATGTTAGGTGTTCATCAGGAACTGGTTTCAGTGAATCTAATTCCGAGCGCATCACGGGATCGCCCATTTGATGTCTAGACCATTCATGGAAAAATGGTGTGTAAACGCGGTAAGGAGTGCCATCTTTTTTGCGGACCGTACCGGGCGCGATGGCGTAGTTTCCAGGCCCACGAACTAACTGAACGCCGATTCCCGCTAAGTCCTTTTCTACGGCTAGTAACTCTTTTGTCCCGTTTGTGTCAAAGACATCAGAAACGAAAACTTTTTTCACCTGTAAAGCGGCGGCCAGCCTGATCAACTGGTTTGGAGACTCCAGAATTGAAAGCTTGCTACCTAAAGATTTCGATAGTTGTTCCCAAGATGCTCTGAGGGAGTTTTGTCTCAAGGTTGAAAGTGATTCAAATTTTGCGCCTAATTGATCTGCAGTGGCTACACAATAGAGTTCACTACTTGAATTCAAGGCCATGTTTAGTGCGGGATGGTCTTGAGTTCTTAGGTCTTTACGGAACCAAAAGATTATGGCGGTCATCTACGACGAAGGGCCAATCTCTGCAAAGTCACCAAAGCAGCTAAAACAGCCGCCAAAGTCATATGGATTATGACCAGACCAACCGGTAATCCCATTCGTGATTGAGCGATTCCAACGCCGGCCTGAGCAGTCATCGTAATCACTGACCAAAACACTAGCCGACTGGCATACCCGTCAACGTCACGTTTGCGGACAATGACCAGAAGAACCAAACCGAGCGCTAAGGCCAAATAAGCAGGATAAGAATGAATGTGTTGCCAAAGCTCTGAGTTCAAACCATTTCTTGGAGCTTCAGCATCTCCCGCGTGGGGGCCACTGCCCGTTACCACAATACCTACTAGCAAAGCGGCAGTGACTGCAACGATAAATGAGTTGCTGATTAGACGCTCGGGGGAGGTGCTTTGACTTACGACGGGGGAGTAGACCCTCCAAAGCTGGATGGCTGCAACGGCAATCATGGCAGCACTAATTACGAAATGAAGGCCAACTACCCAAGGGTTTAAATTGGTCAATACGGAAATACCACCGACGATAGCCTGAAGGAAAATGCCGATTATCAGCCCGATGGATGTTGAGAGTATCTTCCGCGATCCCCTCGAAACAAGGGTTGAGATGAAGAAAATCAGAGCGATCAAAAGCAGAGCAAAAGTCAGCAGACGGTTGCCGAATTCGATAATTCCATGGATTCCCATCTCTGGAACATTTACTAAAGACTCTTCGGTACAAAGAGGCCAGGTTGGACAACCGAGTCCAGATGCTGTCAATCGCACCCCGCCTCCGGTGACAACAATCAAGATTTCGGAGATCACCGATGCCCAAGCAAAAATTCGAAGAGTCGTCTCACCGAACATGCGCCGGACCAAAATCATGAACGGAATCCTTTACCAGTCAAGTGTGCCTCAAGTAGAATTGGGCCAGGTGCGGTGCTGCACCATCTAAATCAAGTCTTACACGCCAACAAATTGGCGCGCTTGGTTTCGGGAATTTATTTGCATCACGAGTCGTTCTAACAAGCGAAGAAAGGTTTGGTTTTGTCCGAAAACATCATTGACCGCCCGGAGCTTGACAGCCTAGGAAATTACGAGTTCGGCTGGTCTGACAAAAGCCAGGCTGGAGATACCGCTAAGCGCGGAATCAGCGAAGAAGTGGTTCGCGACATTAGTTCAAAGAAATCTGAGCCAGACTGGATGCTTGAGCGTCGACTAAAAGGTTTTGAATACTTCCTTCGCAAGCCAATGCCAACTTGGGGTTCCGATCTTTCGGGTATCGATTTCGATAACATCAAATACTTCGTGCGCTCTACAGAAAAGCAGGCCACCTCATGGGAAGATCTCCCAGATGACATTAAAAACACTTATGAGCGTCTTGGCATCCCCGAAGCAGAACGCAGCCGTCTGGTAGCTGGTGTCGCTGCTCAATACGAGTCCGAAGTGGTGTACCACCAGATTCAAGAAGAACTCGAAGCACAGGGCGTGATTTTCCTAGACACGGACACTGCACTAAGAGAGCACCCAGAAATTTTCCAAGAATACTTCGGAACGGTGATCCCTGCAGGAGACAACAAATTTGCGGCACTCAACACCGCAGTTTGGTCCGGCGGTTCATTCGTGTATGTGCCAAAAGGCGTCCACGTGGAAATTCCGCTCCAGGCCTACTTCCGAATCAATACCGAAAACATGGGCCAGTTCGAACGCACCCTGATAATCGCTGATGAAGGTTCATACGTCCATTACATCGAGGGATGTACTGCTCCTATTTACCAAAGCGACTCTCTGCATTCGGCTGTTGTTGAAATCATCGTAAAGAAGAATGCTCGAGTTCGTTACACAACCATTCAAAACTGGTCGACAAACGTTTACAACCTGGTAACCAAGCGAGCTGTTGCCGAAGCGGGAGCAACCATGGAATGGGTTGATGGAAACATCGGTTCCAAAGTCACCATGAAATACCCGGCGGTCATTCTTGCTGGAGAGTATGCAAAGGGAGAGACCCTTTCAGTCGCTTTTGCCGGACCGGGTCAACACCAGGACGCTGGCGCGAAGATGATTCACCTTGCGCCTAACACTTCGTCATCGATCATTTCAAAATCCATCGCTCGTGGTGGTGGTCGAACTTCTTATCGCGGTGAAATTCGTGTGAACCCTGGTGCCTACAACTCGGCAAACACAGTGCGCTGCGACGCTCTGTTAGTCGACACAATTAGTCGCTCTGACACCTACCCAGCCGTAGACGTTCGAGAAGACAACGTGACCATGGGTCACGAGGCTACTGTTTCTCGGGTTAGCGATGAACAGCTGTTCTATTTGCAGTCTCGTGGGCTCCCTGAAGATGAAGCCATGGCGATGATTGTGCGTGGATTTATCGAGCCGATTGCAAAGGAACTCCCTATGGAATATGCACTCGAGCTTAACAAACTTATTGAGATGCAAATGGAAGGGGCTGTTGGTTAGTGGAACAGCACAGTCATGGTGCCGGTATTCCGCTCCAAATACGCTCAGAACGCCTACGGTCAACCAACCCCTCGGATTTCCCTGCGATCACAATTCGAGACGAGCAATGGCGCTACCTTCCGCTAGAACGTCTTGGTGGTCTTGAAGGTACATTGAAGGATTTCTCGGGAAGCCTTGCCGGGATAACTTTTAATGATTTGACCCCAATCCCAGTTGGAACAGTCGGACTTCCAGAAGACCTTGTTGCCGCAAATGTTTGGTCCCTAGGTAACGCACGCCACATCAAATTGAATAATTCCGAAGAACCAATACTCCTTACAGTTTCCTCCAACGAATTGAATCAAGGTTTACAGTTCTTCGTTAGCAATGAAAAGTTTTCGAAGAACACCATCGTCATCAACCACATAGGCAAAGGCTCAGTGGCTGAAGTAATTGAAATCGACGTCGCAGACGAATCAGCACTTACCGTGATAAGCGTTCAAAACATGGACGACGAAGCCGTGATAACGTCCTCACAGTTCGCCCGATTGGGTCGCAATTCTCGTTTCAAGCACATCGTCGTCTCCATCGGTGGTAAGACAATACGAGTGGTGCCAACCGTGAGCTTTGCTGGCGAGGGAGCCGAAGTTGAGATGCTCGGCGCCTACTTCGCAAATGGAGATCAGCACATTGAGCACCGCCCATTCGTTGATCACAACACGGCTAATTGCACGTCCAATGTCGCCTACAAGGGCGCATTACAAGGCAACAAAGCGCACACAGTCTGGGTAGGCGATGTACTCATCCGCCAGGCTGCGGAAGGCACTAAGACATATGAGTTGAACCGCAACCTTCTACTAACCGACGGAGCTCGAGCAGACTCGGTACCAAACCTAGAAATTGAGACGGGTCAAATTGAGGGAGCCGGTCACGCAAGCGCAAGTGGACGCTTTGACGATGAGCAACTTTTCTACTTACAGGCCCGTGGTATTCCTGAGATCGAAGCAAAACGACTTGTCGTAAAGGGATTCTTGAACGATGTTATTTCTCAGATTGGCTTGCCTGAACTTCAGGACGAACTCAACGGAATTATCGAAGCAAAACTAGAAGGGAAGAACTAGCGATGGCTCACCTAATTGCCCCAGAAGCCAATCTAAAGCCAGGTCAGGTGGTTCGTGCGGTAATCAGCGGTCACGCTATTGCAATCGCACGTGGCAAGGACGGCAACGTCTATGCAATCGACGACAAGTGTTCCCACGGCGAAATAAGCCTCAGTGAAGGATTCGTGGATAAAGACACCATCGAGTGCTGGGCACACAGTGCTAAATTTTCGCTAGCTACCGGTGAGGCACTCACCCTGCCTGCTTTTGAACCAGTAGCAACTTACGAAGTCTTCATCGAAGACGGCAACATTTTCCTAGAGTACGATCCGGCATAAGGACTAATAATGGCAATCTTAGAAATCAAAAACCTTCACGTTAGCGTTGAAACAGAAGCGGGAAGTAAAGAAATTCTGCGCGGAGTTGACCTTGTCATCCGCAGCGGTGAAACACACGCAATCATGGGCCCAAATGGTTCTGGAAAATCGACTTTGGCCTACTCCATAGCCGGGCATCCAAAATATGAAGTAACCGAAGGTGAAATCCTTCTAGACGGTAAAAACGTTTTGGAGATGAGCCCGGACGAACGCGCCCGTGCTGGACTTTTCTTGGCTATGCAGTACCCTGTCGAAATTCCAGGAATTTCGGTTAGCAACTTCCTTCGAACGGCAAAGACGGCAATTGATGGTGAAGCTCCGGCCCTTCGCCCTTGGATCAAGGAAGTTAGAGAGGCCATGACTAACTTGCGCATGGATGCGGCGTTCTCTGAGAGAAACGTCAACGAAGGTTTCTCTGGTGGCGAGAAAAAACGTCACGAGATTCTTCAACTAGAACTATTGAAGCCTGCTTTCGCTGTTTTAGACGAAACAGACTCTGGACTAGATGTTGACGCCCTCAAAGTTGTCTCAGAGGGAGTCAATCGCGCGCAGTCAGCAAACGACATGGGTGTACTCTTGATCACCCATTACACGCGCATTTTGAAGTACATCAAACCAGACTTCGTGCATGTGTTTGTCGCAGGCAAGGTAGCCGAAGAAGGTGGGCCTGAACTCGCTGAACGCCTCGAAGCTGAAGGTTACGACCGGTACCTAAGCTAATGCCCAAGGAATTATCCCCAGAACGTCACGATCAGGTAATCGAAGCACTGAAAGATGTTATCGACCCTGAAATCGGTGTAAACATTGTTGATCTCGGTCTGATTTACGGTGTGGAAGAATCCGAGGAAGACGGTTCTTTACTTATAAACATGACCCTGACATCCGCTGGATGCCCTCTGACCGATGTTCTGGAAGAACAGACGGCAGCAGCCTTGGATGGGGTTACCGAAGCTTTTCGAATCAACTGGGTCTGGATGCCACCTTGGGGACCAGAGTTGATTACTGAAGACGGTCGCGAACAAATGCGCGCGATTGGATTTGCCATCTAGTAATGCTCGCCGTCCAAGACCTCGAAATTCGAATTGGCGCCAGACTCCTAATGTCTGGCGTTAATTTTCGCGTGGATAAGGGCGACAAAATTGGTTTAGTCGGTCGAAACGGTGCCGGAAAAACAACACTTACCAAGATTCTCGCGGGGGAGAACCCGCCCTCTGGCGGAGTAATTGAACGACATGGTGAGATTGGCTACCTCCCTCAAGACCCTCGCACTGGGGATCCAGAAGAATTGGCTCGAACACGAATTCTAAATGCTCGTGGGTTGGGTGATCTCATGATCAAAATGACCCAGGCCACTGAAGACATGGGTTCAATTGAGCAAGAAGTCTTCGACCGCGGTATGAAGAACTACTCACGATTTGAAGATGAATTTCAAAGTGCAGGTGGATACGCGGCCGAGGCCGAAGCTGCCGCAATTGCAAGTAATTTGGGAATTAAGGAATCAATTCTCAGCCAGCCTTTGAAAACTCTTTCGGGTGGACAGCGCCGACGAATCGAACTGGCACGCATTCTTTTTTCAAACGCCCAAACAATGATTCTTGACGAACCGACAAACCACCTAGACGCTGATTCCGTGATTTGGCTGAGGGATTTTCTTAAGAGTTACGCAGGTGGACTAATTGTTATTAGCCACGATGTTGACCTAATTGGGGAAACGGTTAACCGCGTCTTTTATCTTGACGCTATGCGGACTGTTATCGATGTTTACAACATGGGCTGGAGTAACTACCTCAAGCAGCGTGAGAGCGACCAAGAGCGTAGAAAGCGCGAACGTGCGAACGCCGAGAAGAAAGCCAGCACACTTCAACTTCAAGCTGCGAAATTTGGAGCTAAAGCTTCGAAAGCCGCTGCGGCTCATCAAATGGTTAAGCGGGCAGAAAAACTCATGTCGAACTTAGAAGATATTCGCGAAGTTGACCGTGTGGCCAACATCCGATTCCCGGAACCAGCACCGTGTGGCAAGACTCCATTATTTGCTGAAAACTTAAGTAAGTCTTATGGATCTTTAGAGATTTTCACCGCCGTTGACTTGGCTATCGATAAGGGTTCAAAGGTTGTTGTCCTTGGACTAAACGGAGCGGGGAAAACCACTCTACTTAGAATCTTGGCTGGTATTGACAAGTCGGATACGGGTCAGGTTCTTGCAGGTCATGGTCTAAAGGTTGGTTACTACGCGCAAGAGCATGAAACCCTGAATGTAGACCTTACCGTTCTGGAAAATATGCAGCGTGCAGCTCCGCAGCTAAACGACACCGATTCTAGAAAGGTTCTGGGTTCATTCCTGTTTTCAGGAGACGACGTCAATAAAAAAGCGGGAGTTTTGTCTGGTGGCGAAAAGACACGGCTCGCGTTGGCAACCTTGGTTGTTTCGTCCGCAAACGTATTGCTTCTCGATGAGCCGACAAACAACCTAGATCCAGCCAGCCGAGAAGAAATTCTCAATGCTTTGAATTCTTTCTCAGGTGCAGTGGTGCTGGTTTCTCACGATGAGGGCGCTGTACGTGCACTTAATGCAGATCGGGTCTTGATTCTGCCGGATGGAATCGAAGATCACTGGAACGAAAGTTACGCCGAGCTTATTTCTCTGTCGTAGTCTCGTCTTCGAAAGCTGCGTCAAGATCCGATCGTTTTAGTCTCTTTTTGCGTGGCATACCTCGAGATTCCTTTGCATCAAGTCGTATTCGCCAAATCAATGCGATAGTCGCCATAAGTGCAAAAAGAATCCACTGAAATGCGTAACTGAGATTATTGCCCTCCTCAATAGTTGGAGCAGGCATTGGCTTCAGCGATTCGCCCTGTGAGGGTTGTTCGGAAACCATTCTGAAATAACCATTTGAAAAACGAGATTTGAGACCAGTTGCTTCGTTCGCCAATTCAATGTTTATAGAAGCAATTTGACCTTTAGGCGCACCGCGGTTCAGAACTGGCTCTTCGGGGAGAATCCTGGCAAGGACCGTCAGCCTTTGAGACCCTGGCAATGGATTTTCATCTGGGTAATCCTGGGTATTGCCATTAGGTAACCAACCCCTAGTAATGAAAATTACTGTGCCGTCCTCACATTCAAAAGGAACTAATTGCTCGAATCCGGGTTGGCCGTCATTTGGGCGATTCCTAACAAGAACAAAGTCATCCGGTAGGTAACGCCCGAC
Organism: Actinomycetota bacterium; assembly: GCA_046049565.1. Classification (GTDB taxonomy): domain Bacteria; phylum Actinomycetota; class Actinomycetes; order Actinomycetales; family Microbacteriaceae; genus Rhodoluna. The sequence goes on along the minus strand of JBJORE010000016.1, from coordinate 4,098 downwards.
AATTCGCGCTGTTCTCCATGTAACGGAGGGCTCTATAAGGCCTTCACTTTGAACGAGTTTCTCGAGGTCAATCGCTGGCTCGTTATAGTTTTCCTTCACTATAGCGATAGACGCAACCCTGTGTTCACGTCTCTGGAACTGCCAATTGGCCAAAAAACCGCAAGCAACTGCAAATATGACGACGAGAGCTATCCAGTTGATCCATCGTTTCAAGAGATGTCCTCAAGTTTCAGGAAGAAGCCTCGCACGGTTAGATAGGAAACAAAGTATTCTGCATGTTCACCGCAAGTTGCCCAAGTTTTGATTCGTTTTTCATCGTGAATCTTTGGATTGCGCCAAAGCACAAACCTGCTGGCCTCAGCCGAACAACCAACTCGTGAACATTTACTCAAGGCTTTTCCTTCAAGTGTTCACTTAGGTCAATAGCAAGCGGTTCGATGCGATTTGGTTCCAAAACATCCTTGGACTCACCGCCCACATTGTTTGCAATAACGACTGCAAAATAGGGGAGGAAGATCGCGCCTATTCCGAAAATCCACTGCCAAATACCCGATGTAAAGACCACTAATGCCACGCAAGCAAACCTAGTCAGCATAGAAATTGTGTAAATAATCATGCGTCGGCGACGTTCGCTGTCGGGTGCTTCACCCACTGAAGTTACTACATGCGGCTTGGTCATTAGGTCCTTTCTATAAGGCTAACGCAACGGAGGATTCCTACGTGTGCCAAGTAAACTTTGATAACCAACAAACTTTGAAAGGCATTCCATGAGCACTCCAAGAACTGTTTTAGTTACCGGCGGAAACCGAGGGATTGGTCGTGCCATAGCGGAAGAGTTCATTGCGAACGGGCATCGGGTTGCGGTAACTGTTCGAAGCGGTGAGGGACCTGCAGGTTCACTCAGCGTGAAAGCCGACGTCACAGACGCTGTAAGTCTTGATGCTGCATTCGCCGAAGTTGAAGAGAAACTTGGCCCTATCGAGGTTTTGGTAGCGAATGCTGGAATCACCCGTGACACGTTGCTTATGCGCATGACCGACGAAGAATTTGAAGAGGTAGTTAACACCAACCTAAATGGTGTTTTCAGAGTTCTAAAGCGAGCTACCAAGGGAATGATCAAAGCAAAGTTTGGTCGAGTCATTCTTATCGGCAGCGTTGTTGGTCTTTTGGGAAGTGCTGGTCAGGTTAATTACTCATCCACGAAATCTGCTCTGGTTGGCATGGCTCGCTCGGTCACACGTGAACTTGGTGGCCGTGGGATCACCGCGAATGTTGTTGCTCCCGGTTTTATTGATACAGACATGACTGCAGAACTACCAGAAGCACAACAAGATGAATACAAGAAGCGAATTCCAGCTGGACGGTTCGCAGCACCTAGCGAAGTTGCAAAGGTTGTCTCTTGGCTTGCTGGCGACGATGCGGGCTACATCTCTGGAGCCGTTATCCCAGTAGATGGCGGATTAGGTATGGGTCACTAATACCCGAATCCTCAACTTCCGTGGCAAAATATTCACATCACTAAAGAACGGACTCAAATGTCACTACTAGCTGGCAAGAAATTGCTTATCACCGGTGTTCTAACCGAAGCTTCGATTGCCTTCTCGGTTGCCAAACTTGCACAGGAACAGGGAGCGGAAATCATCCTCTCGTCGTTCGGCCGCATGCTTCCAATCACGCAGAAGATATCGGAACGCCTCCCAAAGCCATGTGCCGTTATTGAACTTGACGCAACCAACAACGACGACCTCGCAGCGCTAGAATCACGCGTTCGCGAACACCTACCTCATCTAGATGGCATAGTTCACGCGATTGCGTTTGCGCCACAGACTGCCCTGGGTGGCAACTTCCTAGAGACCGAGTGGGAGGATGTTTCCACTGCCGTTCAAGTTTCCGCTTACTCGTTAAAGTCCATTACCGTTGCAGCCAAGCCTCTGCTAACTCGCGGGTCTTCAGTTGTTGGGCTAACGTTCGACGCAACTGTTTCCTGGCCGGTTTACGACTGGATGGGTGTAGCAAAAGCCGCCTTCGAGTCAGTTAGCCGCTACCTAGCCCGTTATTTAGGTAAGGACGGAATTCGCGTAAACCTAATTTCCGCCGGCCCACTGCGCACAACTGCAGCAAAGGGCATCCCTGGCTTTGCAACCATGGAAGAGCTTTGGACGGATCGAGCACCTCTCGGCTGGGACCTTACCGATACCGAAGCTGCAGCTCGAGGAATCATCGCGCTACTTTCGGATTGGTTCCCAGCTACCACAGGTGAAATGATTCACGTCGACGGTGGATTGCACTCTACCGGAGCATAGATAGGACAAAGAGTTAGGCCCCTCTGTAAAGAAGGGCCTAATTTCTTTAACCTAGTTTTAGATGCGGGATAACAAGGCGCAAATCAGGCTCGTCTATGATCACGTCTGCTCTCTCCCGAACTGCAGGCTTTGCGTTGTATGCAAATGAGAGACCGGCAACCTCAAACATGTCCAGATCGTTCGCGCCATCCCCAATGGCAGCGCACCAATCCGGATTCTCACCAAAGTCTTTAGCCCATTCAACAAGAGCCTCCGCCTTCGCTTTTCGATCAATAATTTTGCCAATAAGACCGCCGGTGAGCTTTCCATCGACAATTTCTAAGACATTGGCCCTGTAATAGTCCAAATTGAGCTGTTTGGCTAGAGGTGCGAGTATCTGTTCAAAACCGCCAGATACCGCCCCCACGCGGCCTCCAGCGGCGTGCACGGCAGCGATAAGTTCTCTAGCCCCAAGGCTTAGTCGTACTTCATCGATTGTTTTTTCGATGATCGATTCATCCAAACCGGCAAGAGTCGCAACTCGACTGCGAAGGGATTCCTCGAAATCTATCTCGCCGCGCATAGCTGATTCAGTCACTGCGGCGACTTCATCGCGGGTTCCAGCAAAATCAGCCAGCAACTCAATAACTTCATCTTGGATGAGCGTTGAATCAACGTCCATAACAACTAATCGATAACTCAAGGTGTTACTAGCGTACCTTTAGCCACAACAGTGATGCCGCTTTCAGTTACGGTAAAGCCACGATCAAGATCACGCTGACGATCAACACCCACACCCGCCCCGTCAGCAACAACGACACTCTTGTCCAAAATAGCTCGACGAACCGTTGCATTACGGCCAATCACCACACCATCTAGCAAGACCGAGTCGGTGATTAGGGCGTTTGAGTTCACTTTTACCCAAGGCGACAAAACAGAACGTTCTACTATGCCGCCGGAGACAACTGTTCCGAGCGAAACAATCGAATCTGTTGTGCGACCCTGGTTTCCCTCTCCGTCGTGAACGAACTTGGCAGGTGGCAAATTAATTTGCTGCGTAAAGATTGGCCACTCGTTGTTGTAGAGATTGAAAATCGGCATGACTGAAATTAGGTCCATGTGTGCTTCGAAATAAGAATCAATTGTTCCAACATCTCGCCAGTAACTCTTGTCTCGCGCAGTGGCACCAGGAATTTCGTTAAAGGTGAAATCGTAAACACCTGCATCATTTCGGCTCACCATGTAAGGAATGATGTCGCCTCCCATATCGTGAGACGAATCGTCCAAAGTTCCGTCATGTTCGATGGCATCAATTAGGGCTTGGGCTGTGAAGACGTAGTTACCCATAGATGCCAGTACTTCGTTAGGGGAGTCTGGCAATCCCTTTGGGTCTGATGGCTTCTCAAGAAAGGCTGAAATCTTCGAAGAATCAGAGCTATCGACTTCGATGACTCCAAATTGATTTGCAAGGCTCATTGGTTGGCGGATAGCAGCAACTGTGACACCTTTACCAGAAGCAATGTGAGCTTCTACCATCTGGTCAAAGTCCATACGATAGACGTGGTCGGCACCAATAACTACAACGTAGTCGGGTGTTTCATCCGACAAAAGATTCATGCTTTGCAAAATCGCGTCGGCCGAACCCGAAAACCACCGTTTACCTAAACGTTGCTGGGCAGGTACCGAAGCAACATAGGAACCCAGCAGCGGAGACATTCGCCAGGTCTGCGAAATGTGGCGGTCGAGAGAGTGAGACTTGTATTGAGTCAAAACAACAATGCGTCGGACACCCGAGTTGATGAGATTTGACAGAGCG
>JBJORE010000015.1:0-12841 GCA_046049565.1 Actinomycetota bacterium | reverse complement strand
CCAAAGAATTTTGTCGGAAACCACATCGATGCCAGATGTTGTGAGCAGATCGCGCTGTTGAGCCTGGGTTACAAAGGTGTCGGTAACATCCGGAGCATCATCTACCGCTTCTTTCGAAACTTTGACTGTGATTGATCCGTTTGACTCACTACCGTTAGAGCTTTTGGCACGATAGACAAACCTCATTGTCGTGGCAATCGTTCCAGCGGAAATGGTTACTTTGTTACCTTTGATGGAAACAATTTGTTTTGCCCAGGCTTCATAAAATTTCGAATCAGTTGGAAGCTCAGGCTTTACCGATCCTTCGACGAGTGCGATTGGATTCTTTGAATCAGGTTGAGGATCGAAATCGTTCGAGACTGGGTCGAGAACCACCTTATTGGAATCCCCGATTACAACTTCCGCATAGTCATTCATGGTTACGGGCGCGGTTTCCGGATCCGATTCCAAGATTGCAACCTTTACCCATGCGGTAGCAGAAACGTCACCTTTCGAATCCACCAGGGTGTATCTGAAGGTATCCTGACCGCTAGCACCAGCAACGGCTGAATACTCAAGTGAGGTGGAGTCTGGATTTACATAAGCGCCACCCTTATCGCCCTTAATTCCACTGATTGAGCGGATGGTTACCTGGTCGCCGTCTGGATCAACTCCAACCACCGGAACGGGTATGTTTACCGTCTCGCCAGCTCTAACGCGCGCGTAAATGTTCTCTGGTTGGGGTGCTTGATTGCTTTCGTCCGCAGCCTTAACACGAATTACCAAAGTTGCCGAAGACTTCACCGACGGATTGCTGACCGGATAAATCGCATAGCTACAGGTGTAAAGCCCCGCCTTTGGAGGTGCAACAACTCTCACCTTGCTACCACCCGAGAAAATTAGTCCACCCTTGATGCAGGTTGTGTCTGGGTTTTGCTTGAGCGACTTGGAATCAATTACCAAAGGAACGCCTGGATTGCCTAGGTCGTTGGCGAGAACATCGACGGACGCGGTGTCGCCAGCGCGCACCACTACCGAGTCTCGACGGGCCACCGGCTTTGACGAATCGGGATCCGACATTTCGTAAACAAAAATCTGTCCGGTTACGGTGTACTTGGCATCCCCGGAGCCGTCGGAAAGTTTGTAATTTACAACACCAACGTATCCCGCCGAATTCTGCTCGTTTCGTCCTCTGATTCGAACAAATCCGCCCTTGATTTTGTCTGCCGAAATCGTGGCTCCGCTAATTGCCGCAACGGTTACTTCACTAACTACCAGTGCTCGATGCCCAGGGTTGTGAGCGGCTGCGAATAGGTCAATCGAGGTATCTAAATTTGGGCTGACCAGAGCCGTAACCGGTGAAGTGGCCAACTTCGCTTCGGCTTGGTCTACAAAGTTCACTCTCACAGTCGTTGAGAGCTTGGCACCATTGGCATCGTTTAGCGTCAAATCCAGGATTGCCGGACCAACCTTATTCGAAGATAATTTTGCGCGGCTGTCATCTAATTGTTCAATGTTTAGGCCAGAGTTCTTATTGGCATCATTTGCATTTAGAACCGAAACTGAAACCTGGCCGGAAGCACCGGAAACGTAGTCTGCAAAATCGACTGTCAAAGGTTCATCGGTATCCGTAACGAAAACTGGAACGTTGAGAGATGAACCAATTTTGGGTGCAACCTGAATGGTGAGACCTTTGGTAACTTTGGCGCCCTTTACGTCGGAAACCACGATTTTGGCGTTTACCGTTGATGACTTCTTGGTTCCGGCATCCTCGTGTTGATAAACAACCTCGCCATCTGCAGAGAATGCCAGATTGCCCTCACCTGAAGTGATGGTGGCGCTGGCAATAAAGAATCGGTCACCTTCTGGGTCAACCCAGGCGTCGAGAAATGGAATACTAACTTCAGACCCGGGTTCAACTTTTACATCAGGCAATTCCTGGATACAGGTTGGCACCACATCGGTGCACCAACCTGGCGAAGTGTTAGTTTTTGTGGCGATAACTCTCAAGGTGACTTTGGCCGACCGCGATGGCTTCGGTGACACTCCATCAGAAATTTGATACCTAAACGAGGCGGAACCCTGGGCATTGCCTTTCACGGCAACAGTTAGCATCTGCTGATTGGAGCTGGTTCTTACTTCGCCAAAATTTGGGTCAAGTCCCTTTACTGATTCGGGATCAATTGTGATGACATCTCCGAAGTTGGTGTCGCTGTCATTGATTAGCACGGGCAGGGAAATCAGTTGCCCTGCTCTAACGCCAAAGGTGTCGTCGGTTGGCCTCGGCGGCATTTGATCCGGTGGTGGGCAATCGTTTTCACAGTTCTTAACCGGTGGCGGGTCACCGTCCCAGTTTTGGCTTCCAGAAACCAGCTCGCCGGTTGGTAAAGTCCAAGCCCAACCGCTATAGGTTTCATTGATTATTGCTGATTCACCGTTTGTGACCAGGTTCAAATCTGTGGATGGCTTTTGCAACTGTTGTGCGTCGAGACTTTTGTCGTTAAAGGCAAGATCCTGAAGTTCCGGCTTCGACGTGTCAAAGAACCATCCGCGATCGGCCGACAACCATGCTGCGAAAACAGTATCTCCAAACTCAATCGGCCTTGAAGTCTCTAAAGCTCCGACCACTTCCTGCGCGAGAGCAACCTGACGTGAATTGACATCGAATACTTCCAACCCGGTTAGTGAGCTTAGGTAGACATTCGGCCCCGAACCGGACTTTTGTAGGTATGTACCTGCCGCCACTGGAACCGATGCGGAAGCACCCTGAACCCAAAGCTTAGAAGCCTCGACGTTTAGCAAAGCCCAGCGATTAGCAACGACAGCCATCTGATAGGTGCCGGCAGCAGCTCCGGAAATCTGCTCCTTAAAGTCGGTCCACTCTTGATTCACTGGATCAAATGCGCGAACTGAATTATCGACCGAAGAAAAGGCGTAAATCAGACCACTTGCAGCAATCGACAATGCATCAAATCCATAAGTCTTGGCAACGCCCTTTGGAAGTTTCGTTTCCACTGGGGCTGGGAAAAGGCTCCCGTTGAAAATGGAAATTCTTAGCGCCTTGGATGAGTCGATAATGGCAGCAACTGATTTAGTGATATCGGTTGAAATCGCAGCCGAGCTAAGGCTAACTACACCTTCCGTATCGGCATTGAAGTCGACTGGCTGGGCTGCGGCGATGTTTATAAAGGAAGGTTCTTTGTTGAATAGTAGAGAACCTGTCGGCGCCTGGAGGATGTCCGCTGGCTTCTTGACCGAATTCTTCAAACCGAGTTCGTTCACCTGAGTGTTCACTCGGGCATAACGACCGTCATCCTGGTTTTTGGTCTTTGGGTTAACTTTTTGAAGAATCCAAATGTTGTGGTTGGTCAGATTTACGTTCTTTACGTCGAAACCATCTGCATTAATTGCCAGAACAACCAACAGTGAAAAGAGCGCGAGAATCGCGGTCAACTGCAAAACACGGTTGCTTGGCAACCGTGTTGAGCGCGAACCACGAAGAAAGCTCAAGTTATAGACCCCCGGAAGACTGCAAGATAAGAATCGTCACAGTGAATCCCAAAACGACTGCTCCGCTAATAATCAAGAATAACGGGCTAATCTTCAAGCCCTTTCGTGCCGGCACAAATGCCCCAGCCTGTGCGCAACGTGGGCATTGGTCGGGATCAAGTTCAATCTTTTTCGAACCACGACGGGCTGCAGTTGGTTGTACATAAACACCAATGTCGAGCCCATCGGTGGAAACCTTTGGGTGCCCGCAAGGATATTTCTCAGAGTGGGCTTCTAGGTCAACCGATTTCATCGAGATACTGAGTCGGGTGACCATGAACTGCAGAGCGGACTGAACTTCATTTAGAGCCATGGCAAACTCTTGCATTGAACCGTAGCGATCGTTTGGATTGCGCGACATGGCCTTATTTAAAACTTCTTCAACAATGATTGGCATGCCACCGCGAGCAATCGGTGTGTAAATCGCCTTGATGATTCGCGACTTGAGCTTGTCGTTTTCGTTCAACTTCGGGTTATCTACTTCAAATGGTGTTCGACCGGCTAAAAGTGAATACAAGGTAGCTCCGAGCGCCCAAACATCCGAAGCGACCGTTCCGAGTGTTTGCATGTTTACTACTTCAGGGGCGCTCCAAGGAAGCGACATTGCGATCTGGTCGGTGGTATCGGCGGCGGCGATTTCGCCGGCAATACCAAAGTCAGAAAGAACTGGCGTTCCGAAACCGTTGATCAAGATATTTGAAGGCTTGATGTCGCGGTGAAGCAAACCTGCGCGGTGAACCGTCTCTAAAGCGCAAGCTATTTGAACACCGATATCGAGAACTTCACTCAAAGGCAACGGTGACTGGCGCCAATCCTTGCCTAGCGAGTTGGGGCAATACTCCATGGAAATGTAGGAGTTACCTTCTCGGGAAATGTTGGCATCCCAAATGTTCACGATATTCGGGTGGCTTCCAAGTTTGGCTAGGTTATTCGCTTCGGCCAGGAAGGACGCCGCCGAAGTTGAGTTGGCTTGAAATTTCTTTACGAAAACTTTGACCGCAACTTCACGGCTGGGCATCGACTGCTTATAAAGGAAAACATCTGCGAATCCACCGCGGCCAAGTGGCGCGATGTAATTTAGTCCTGGTATTTCAGGAGGCATAATCGGCAAACGGCTAGCCATTACTTGCTCGCTTTCAATGGGAAGAACTTCTCGGAACCTGGGGTCAAATCTAGAAGTAACCAGGCGCCGCCGGCTCGAATTGCATGCTGATTTCCGTTGCAGTTGTAATCCCAGGAGATGTTAGAAGTGGAATTTTGGACTCCCTGAAGACACTTGCGGGAAGTATCTGAGCGGTCTTTGCGATCCAATGAAGCTACTTTGCCGGCTTCGGCATCCTTGATAATTTTTGCTCGATCGGGCTCATCAACGAGAATCGAAAACGCTTTCGTTGCACCGTCAATGCGAACCGACTTGCCGGCAATCGACATTGCCTCAGATTCTGTGCCGTCAATTAGGTTGATCATCGAGAAACTCTTGGTGTCCAATTTGTACTTCTTATACAGGTAAACGGCTACCCTGTCGCCAGCGGTGTTTCTTGAGATTTCAAAGCGCTCTTGGGAAATCTTGGTTCGCCATTTTGCTTCACCAGATATCGGGTCGATCAGAGAAACAAATTGGTTGTATTTGCCGTCGAGGATAAACAATCGGTGATACCAGGTTCGGTTTTGCGAGGTTGTGATGCTGTCATCACGACTAATCGCGTAACCCTTACTGTTTACCGTCCAGGTTGTGTTTCCCGAACCGTCGATTCCATTGATGGTGATCTTGTGCCCCTTCGGTCCACCCTGAGAGGCAATATTTGTGGCTTTTTCGGCTACGCCATCGCCGATAACTTCGATCGCACGATTACCAATTTTGTAAAGCTTTACACCGGCATGCCCGTTCCAGGACACAAATTTTCCAGTAGAGAGGCGAATGGCCGTTGGTGTGTCGGTTGACTTTCGACCGAGCACCAACTTCTGCGCGATGATTGGGTTCCCACCGACCGGGCGAAGATCTGATTCGATGCTCCAACGGGGTGAACTGAAACGCTTCGAACGATATTTGGCGTAACGGAAGTCTTTCTTCGCGCCGTTGGTCATTACTAACACCGATTTCAGGTTGCCGGGGATGGCCAGCACTTGCAAAACAGGAGCCTGCATAATCGGCTGCGAGTTACTCTTGGCAATCACCGGGTCTGTGATTCGCCCATTTAGTCGGTTGTATGGCACGATCGACTTCATCTTGCGGTCGTCGCCCTTATCAACGGACGGAACGTCTCCGCCGGCATCCGAACCATTGACATCCGTAAATTTAACTAAAATCTCGTTTAGACCCGGAACCTCAACCAGTTGCTTGCTCCACTTTTCAGTCCAGTCAAGTTCGGCCGCGAGGTCGATGCGCCATAAGGCCTGTCCAGTTTCTAGATTCACCAGGGCAAGAGTGCTTGGAATACCTTCGCGGTCTTTGCAACTCGCCTTTGCGATATCGTTTTGCGTGAGCACGACAACCTGGTTTTGGGCCAGCGTTCCAATTTCATACTGGGTGCAGTCGCTGTCTTTGCCAGACGCGAGTCCATAGGTCCAGGCCGGGCTTGCATCCACCCCGTCCAGGTTCTGCATCGTGACCACACCTACAACAGGGCGATTGTTTTGGAGGTAGTCAACCCCCTGCCAAAGGCCGGTAATCGCCAAGGCAGGCGCAATTAATAGGCCAATGGTTCTAAGGAATCTGCCCTGACGTCGTCGGCCCCTAGAAACAGTTTTCGTCGATTTAGGAGCTTGCACCTGTTTCGAGCTTGCCGGGGCAACTGCACTTTCAGACATGGATTTGGTTATCCAGTTGTGCAAGTCGGATGGCAACGACGGGTTGGTAAGCAGATCTTTCCAGACCTCTGGGTAACCGTTTGCCAAGCGCGCCAGAACACCTGGCGAAGTCTTTGGATCAATTGCCAGAGCACGAGCCTGCTGGGTAGACATTCCGCGGTTATCGTTCATCGCTCGTATCTCCCCTCAAGTCGAAGCCGGGTCAGTGTGATAATCACAATCGCGGTGCCGATAAGGAAAGCTGCCGAATTCGACCAAGTGGCCAGGTCGTGAATCCACAGCGGGTCTTCGTCGAGGCTTGGTGAAATCGCAGCAAGGTTCACCGAGCTGGCCGCCATTGCGAAACCCCAGCGCGCAATAACCAAGATCGAAAGTCCGTCGATCAAGCTACCAGCATTAATCTGCAGAAGTCCTCCGTTTAACACCAGTTGAGCCATGATGAACACCACAAACAGCGGCATCACCTGTTCGCTCGATTTAACCAGTGCAGAAAGAAGGAGACCTGTCACCAGCGAAGCCATTGCCGTCAGTCCCAGCGCAAAGAACAGTTCCAGCGCGGGAGAATCGAAGTAGACCGCCTGAATCGGGGCGGGTTTGGCAAGTAACGTTACGTAGGTAAGCATCCCCGCCATAAACCACGAGAACAATCCGAAGACTAAAAGTTTTGAACCGAGGTAAGCGGAAATTGATAGTCCAACTGCTCTTTCGCGCAAATAGATGGGACGCTCCCCCACCAAATCACGAATCGAAACAGAGGCTCCCATGAATGCCGAGCCAATCACCAACATCGCCAACAGTTGGCTTGGCTCTGCGGGAGAACCATTGAGTGCTGCTCCTAGCCCAGCGGTGCCTGGAACCACCAAAATCAACAGTCCAACAATCACGGGCAGCAAGAGCAAAAACAACAGGTATCCCAAGTCAGCAAACACCAAGCTCACTTGGCGGGCACACATTGTGAAGAACTGACTAAACCATGGAGCACTGACGCGTTTTGCGGAAAAATTCTCGACCGGTACTTCTGGAGCTTCCTCAACCGACTTGGGGTTTTGGGATAGGTAGCGCTGATAGGCGGCACTAGGATCTTCTTTGATTAGCGCGAAAATATCTGCCCAATCGGTGGTTCCAAAGTATGCCGAAATTCCGCGGGGAGGTCCGTAGTAGGCCGGCATTCCACCCGGTGCAAGCACTAAGACGTCATCACAGAGATCAAGTTGGGCAACCGAGTGGGTTACTACCAAGACGGCTCGATCGTCGATAGCCAGCTCGCGCAACGTCTTCATAACCTGGCGATCCATGGCAGGGTCTAGACCAGACGTTGGTTCATCCAAAATTAAAAGTGAAGGCTCGGTTAGTAACTCCAGCGCGACAGAAGCACGTTTACGTTGTCCGCCGGAGAGTTTATTAATCACGGTGTCACGGTTTGAATCGAGTTCCAGACGATCGATGACTCGATTTACCTGAGCTACGCGTTCGCTTTTGCCGCCGTCGACTCGAAGGCGCAGCCTTGCAGCGTAATTGAGAGCTGTATCGAGTTTCAAAGTTGTGTGAAGCACATCGTCCTGTGGCACCATACCGATACGAGACGAGACCACGTCAAAGTTTTTGTAAACGTTAAAACCATCGAAGGTTACGGTTCCGCCGGTTGGCTTATTCACACCTGCAATCGCTTTGAGGAATGTCGATTTACCCGCGCCGGAAGGTCCAATAACCGCCGTGAGTGATCCGGGAGCAAGGCGCACGTCAATTCCACTGAGAAGTTTTCGACCACCCTTAATTTCAAATTCCAAATTATTCGCATAAAGACCACCAGTCTTTTCACTTTGGCTACGAAGAAAGTCAAGGTGCCCGTCGCGAATGGTGAGGTCGGTATTTCCGATGGTGATTACGTCACCCTCGCGCACAGGTGAGGTGCGAATTAACTTACCGTTTAGGAAAGTACCGTTTGTGGATCCAAGATCTTCCAGAATCAGGGAATTCTCAAGACTGATTAAGCGGGCGTGGCGACGGCTGGCCAAAACATCAGTAACGATGAAATTTGCGTCGGCCGCTTTACCAATCACAACATCGGTGGCAGCCAGAACCGAACCGCTGGCTGTTGCCTGAGGAGCACTCTGGGTGAGCTCTAATGAGATGACCACCGAGAGCGGGCTGTCTCCCAGATGTATGTCGATGGGTCCAGAAATCAAAATCGAGTTGATTCTGACACCCTTTACAAAACAACCATTTGCGCTTTTCGAGTCGGTGAAAACCCAGGATTTTTGTAATTCATCGAAAGCTAAAGTGGCGTGGACTCGGGAAATAGAGGCGTCTTCTATTTGGAATGTTGCATCGAGCGACCGACCGATGGTAACTACCTGCCCAGCAGAAAAGACCTTCGATCGACCAGCGTATTTCACTTCAATTTGGCTCATATGATCGCCCTTAAGGCTAACGGAACAATCGACGCCGCTGCCACCGCAGCGCTCGAGATCACCGACCGAACTGTCGAACCAGCCGAGTTTGTTGCCGTGACCACCAAAAGGAGTTTCTTGGTTGCGGCTGTTGCTGGCACAACCAGGCTCGAATTATCAAAGTTAGCTATTAATGTGCAGTTTGCCGGGATCGGTGCGCTTACCGAAATCGTTGCTGTGGTGGGACAGGTATACCACTTGTATTCCGTGGTAATCGGGCCGGTGCCAGTCCAAGTCCCAACGTTGGCAGTAATGGTTCGACCGGCTATCACGGAAGTCGGGCTAAAACTCGGGGCTACGGTGTTAGTTGGTGCAACCCTAATCGGACCGAATGATGCCGAGAATGTTGCCGCACTTTCGGCACCAACCTTGTTGGTTGCGGTGCGAGCAGTTACCCTCGCCACCAAGTGTTTACCGACGAATGCGTTCGTGAGATCGAGTGAACTTGCGGTGGCGCCAGAAATCAGCGAGCAACTGTCGCCACGGAGGCTAGCTGCGGTCTCTGAAGAGTTGCATGAATACCACTGGTAACTGAAATCCGTCGCAGCTGGAGCTGGGAAGCCGGTCCAGCTTCCAGTGGTTGAAGTTACTCTTGAGGTGGTGCTGGAGAAAACATCACTGCCAGAAACTACCGGTGCCGCGGTATTCGATGGTGTCGAAGAAACCGGAACTGTGGTGCTAGACGATTTTGTAGCCGAACCTTGGTTATTGGTAGCTGTTTGCAATACGGCAATTCGCTTCCCAACCAGACCCGAGCCAACTACCAGAGCGGCATTCTCGCTTCCGGCAATTGCCGAACAGTTTGCTGTGATATCGGTAGCACCAGCCACAACAGAACTGTCACAACTCCACCACTGGTAGGAGGTACTTGGAGTCTCGTTGCCCGCGGTAGAAGTCATGGTGGCTGTGAGAGTTTCCCCCAGGTGCGCAACCCCATTTATGGTTGGCGAAGCCGCACCGAAGCTTGGTTTGTTTCGAACCGATTGGGTGCTAGCAGTGAAAATTGAAGCCGAACCGCCGCCAGACTTATTTGAACGCACCGCCAACGTCACCTTTGCCAATAGGTATTTACCAGCCATGGCATTCGTTGGCAAAAGAGTCGATGCACTTTGGCCGCTAATCAACGCACAATCGGCAGGAAGCGTCGACGGGACAGAACTGTGATTCTGCGAGCATTGATACCAAAGGTACGAGTAATCCCCAGCTGTTGCCTGTGGCGCGCTTGTCCAGGTTCCAGTGGTTACGGCCAGTGGGGTTGTTGCCCCAACCACAGGACTACCCGTTATCACTGCAGCGGCGCTGTTTGAAGGGCTCTGGGTGACATCGGTCACCGCAGTCGAGGACCTTAGAACTGTTCCAAAATCGTTGGCAGCGGTCACTGCCAGTGCAATGTAGCGCCCGGCCAATTCACTTGTCACAATTAGATCGTTGTTTCCCAAGCCGGTAAGCGCAACACAGGATGCTGGCATGGAACCCGCTGAAGCGTTCAAAGCGGAACTACAGGACCACCATTCGTACGTTCTAGTGGCACTCGGCGACGCTGTTACCGTTGGCAACGACGCGGTAAGGGTTTCTCCCACATGCATCACTCCACCGATGCTCGGCACAGTCTCGAATACCGGTGCCATATTGATTGGACCCATGGATGCACTAACCATTTGCCCGCGACCTGCACCTGGTTTATTGGAAGTGTTGGTGGCAATTTCAACGGCGACGATGTGCTTTCCTCTGAAATCAGCTGTCAAAGTTAGGCTGCTGCTGGAAACTGCAATGCCGCCGGAACTGGTGACCTGCGTGCAGTCGCTGTCTAGACTCTCGACTGCGCTGGTCTTTTGTGTGTTGCAGTAATACCAGTTGAAGGTCTTTGAAATCGTCGCGGTTCCGACCCAAGTTCCAGTGGTAGCGGTAATGACTTTGTTGGCTCCAACCACAGTGTCTCCCCTGATGGTCAGCGGCGAGGTGGAAGTAGGTGTCTGAGTGACTTTCAATGACCCGGACACGGCAACCGAAACGGAGGTGCCGGCCGAGTTAGTCGCACTAACGCTGTATGTAACATAGCGATCGAATTCTGAGGAGGTTAGCGTGTATCGGCTGGCATTTGCACCGCTAATTGGGCTACAACCAAAACCAACCAGCGAAAGCTTGGAGGTAACCGGAGATGTACAGGAATGCCATTGAATGGTGGGAGTTGGAGTTGGGTAACCGGTGATTGTGCCGACGGTTGCCGTTAGCTCTTCACCGACATGACGGAAACCAGTTAGCGTGGAATCGGATTCAAATAGTGGTGAACTTGTGATTTCCATTGAGGATGCGCTGTAGATCTTGGCAACCTTGTTGCTGTCTATATTGTTCGACGCCTGGGTAGCCGACTCCTCTAGCACTAGGTATTTTCCAGCCATGTTTCGAGTAAGAAGTAACTGTGTGGGTGCACTGGTCGTAGCCGATACCCCGCTAGCTGCACATGAAGAAGGTTTCGTGGTTGTAGCTACCGGCACGTTTGCCGTGCACAAGAACCAGGTGTAACCGTAGTTTGAAACAGCTGGAACTGCCGACCATCGCCCAGCCGTAGCGGTGAACCGGTTGGTTCCGTTTGCTTCCGCAACTCCACTTATTGTGGGAGCCACATCATTAGTCGGAGACTTAGTAACAAATCTTGAGCTGAATGTGTTCTTGCGAACTGTCTTCACCGAGTTAGTTGACACCGCATAGATTTCTATGAAACGTCCGGCCATCGAATCGTCGACGGTGATGGAAGTTTGATTTGTGTCGCCGATCTTTGTGCAATTGGCTGGTACCGAAGTGTTCGAATCAACACCTGAGTTATTTGCACAGTGGTACCACTCGAACGAGGTTGATGTTGCATTCGGGTAAGCCTTAACGGTTGGCATAGCCGTGGTCAGAGTTTGACCAACGTGAGCTGTGCCCGTAAAAGCCGGAGTGGCGAAAGTAATTTCAGGGGCCATCAGGGTTGGACCGAACCCAGCTGAGAATTGGCGATCGGTGCTGTAAATGGTCGGATTTACGGTATTAGAAACCAATGCCGAGAACACGATGTATTTTCCAGCCTGTGAGCTGCTCGGGGTGTAACTGCTGTTCGACGTTGGTGTGGTTATCAAGGAGCAGCCGGCCTGAAGAGTTGAGCTGGCTTCAACTTCGTCGTTGCACATGTACCACTGATAGACATTCGAGTCCACCTGTGGCTGCGGGAATCCGCCCCAATCTCCTGGCGAACCTGAAATTTTTACACCCACCTGAGGTTGAGTTCCGGTAGCAACCGACTGGCTAGGAGGTGTGATGCTGTATGGCTTCTCTTTGACCTGCGGTGTTGCAGTTGTGGCGTAGCCAGTAACCGAAGAACCCCAACCTGAGTCATTACTGGTCGCCGAAATTTTTCCAAGCACTCGAGATCCAGCCAAAGCACGGGTCAGCGTTATTGATTTACCGGTTTCATTCGGAATCAAGACACAGTCGTTATTGATAAGTTCAGTGCGCTGCAGGCTCTGGTAGTTCAAGCCACAGGTGTACCAAGAGTAAGCAAAGACAAGCCCGCTCGATTCAACCGGGGTGCTGGACCACTTCGTTTGATCGTTAACCATGGTGATGGTTTCGCCAACATTTGGCGCAAACACCGATGTGGTCGGGCTGCTGGTCATGGACACTGGATCGGTCGAAGCAAAATACGGTTTTTCTTTCAAAGCGATAGAGGTTGAGCTGGCTCGTGATTCAGCAACTGAGAACGGATTGAATACATAAGGACGGTTACTGGCGATTACCTGAACCACTAGGTATCTCTCAAGGTTCTTTCCGCCCAAGGTCGGCACGACAATCGATGATGAAGTGGACGTAATGTTGTTACCGCTCAGGACGGTGCACCCAGAAGGCGTTGACGAAGAAGTCACCTGAGCTGGTGTCCCAGCGCCACACAGCATCCACTTGTAGGTAAAGGTAGGAGCCGGTTCTGCCTGCCAGGTTCCAGTGTTCACTGTGGCAACATCCTGAGTCAATGTGATGTTGTTTAGCGTTGGTTCACTTCCGGAAACGATAGTTGGTGCCTG
>JBJORE010000014.1:0-12946 GCA_046049565.1 Actinomycetota bacterium | reverse complement strand
GCTTCCTTGCCGTTTACGCGAGAAATTGTGGTGACCGGAGCGTAGTCATACGTGACCTTGGCTACGTCACCAATTGTGTAAACCTTTGGAGTAACTGGAACGGTTACTGGACCCATCATGGTCATGGTGGTCTTGAAATAGGAGCTAGCTGCTGGAGTCAAAGCAATACCCTTGAGGGCCGCGATGCTCTCAACCGGAGTTCCAACCTGAAGGGTTAGTTCACCCTGGTCATCACGTATGCTGCCAGCTGGAAGAACAAATCCGCTCTGCTGAAGAGCCTGAGTAACCGACTGCTGGCTTAGGCCATTCTTGGCTAGCAAGGCGGTGTTCAACTTGAGATTGATTCGCTTAACCTTCATGCCGGTAACCGATACATCGCGAACGCCGTCAATCGATCCAAAAACGGTTGGAGCTACATCTTCTAGAAGCGGGCCAAGTTTTTCGTTGTCGGCGCTTGAAACACCGAGCGAGATGATTGGAACAGAATCAAAACTTCCGGCCAGAACTCGAGCGTTGGCCTCCTTTGGAAGGGAGGCTTCAACAGCTGAGATTGCTGCGTTTAGGTTCTCTTTAACCTTCGCTGAGGTGGTGCCGTACTCGAATTCAACACGAACGATTGAAAGGTTGTTCTGTGATGTTGAGGTGGTGGTTACAAGTCCGTCAAGGGTGCGAACCTGCGCCTCAACTTTCTGGCTCACCTGCTTGTCAATCACTTCCGCCGAAGCGCCTGGGTAACTGGTAACGATGGCAGCCTGAGGAGTCTCAAATGATGGCAAAAGCTCTTGCTTGAGGCCAGTTAGGGAGAGCATTCCAAACGCTGCGACGATGATGGTGATAAGTGCGACCACTGAACGGTTGGCAAGACTGAGTTTGGCGAGACGATGCATTAAATACTCCTGTGTTGGCTCTACCTAGACTAACCGCGATTAGCGGTATCAAATTCCCTAACCGAAGATGGTTGGGAAGAAATCGGTCACTTGAATAGTGAATACAAATACCGCAATTCCACCGGCAATGTAGACCCATTTCTTACCGGTTCTTTGCCATAGTTTGTCCTCGGCTTGAGCAAACATGCCAATGATCGAGATCAGGATCACCGGCAGTGGAATAAGGATGAACGATAGTTGACCGTAAAGTTCCGACTTACCTAGCAAAGCATTCACGGCCTGGCCACTCCACGATGAAATCAGGGTCGCGAATGCAAGAGCGCCCACGCCACCGGGAATGAACTCGTGGATCCACTTGACACTAGGCAGGTTTGGGAAAATCATCCCGATTATTCCAGGTAGGAAAATCAGGAATGTTCCAACCCAAAGGTGCCACCCCATCCCAACCATCCCGCCAATCATCACGATCAAGACGGACGCTTTGAGGAAAAGCGATGCCCAAGGCTGCCAGCCAAACGTGCCAGGAACTTCGGTTGGGTTAAGTCGGTTTAGACGGTCAGGCGCAAACTTAGCCGCACCTTCTTCAACCAAAACTCGAATCAGCGCAACAGAAGCGATTGCTAAAGCGATTGGTTTCACATCTTCCCCGAGTGGAACCGTTGCTCCGGCAAATGCCGAAACCGAACCAACCAAACTCATCACTGTCAAAACCGATATAAATCCAATTAGAGCAAGGTCGACAATTCTTTCCCAGGCGTCATGAATGTTTTCAATTGCTGGACGTCGAATCTTTCGGAACGTCGTTGCCATTATGCTCGGTGCAAAACCCAGAATGAACATCGCCAATAGGTAACGCACGTCGCCAATTCCAGCAAATGGCATCGTTACCAGGGAAGTGACAACGAAAGCACTCATGGCGATAATTCCAAATAGTGCGTCCAAAGTTCCAAGAGCCATAATTGCCACCAAAATCGCAACTCGACCACTAACTGCCAATGATTCTGCTGAGGTATCGACTGCTGCCACACCGAGAGTTACTGCCGCCAGATAAGAAAGACCAACGAAAGAACCAAAAAGTGCGCGCAGGTAGGAGCCATCATTCAGTATTCGGCTGAGGACAGGGGAGATCTTCGCGGAGCTCTCAATCCACCGGGTCAATGGTTTGTCGAGAACGGTGAGAGCGGCAAGGCTCCAAACGGGTAGTCGGTCTATCGCGCCAGCACCATCTGATTCAAAATCATCGTGATCTGCTTCAAGGTTTCCATAGTCAGCGCTGTCCGATTCATCATTACCAGCAGCGCCGCCCGAGTTTCCACTTGAACCGCCACTCGAACCTCCGCTTGAAGATCCGGAGGAGCTTGTTCCTCCGCCGCTGGCACGTGCGCTGGAAGATGAGCCTCCGCTGGACGAACCACCCGCTGCTGCTCCACCACCAGCACGGGCTCCACCGGCCGCCGAACCGCCTCCAGCGGCCGATGCAGCTCCACCGGCCGTCGAAGCAGCCGAAGCTGCTGCTGCGGCGCCGGCTGCGGCAGCAGAAACCAACGCAACAGAGGCGACAACGGAAGTAACTTGCTCAACCTGTTCAGCTGCAGCGGCTGGGGTCACAGTTCCGGCAGGGTCGATTCCCATTCGGGCGTAGAACTCTGGGTCATTAACTAGAGCCTCTTGCCTTTCAGCTTCAGTTGGCGGCTCGGTGGAAACTTCTTCGAGCATCAGAGTTTCTGTGACCTGGAAGTAAATGGCTTTTTGAAATTCGGTTCCGTCAGACTTTTGCGAAGTCAATGTGATCGAGTGCCAGCCAGGTTCTAAGCCAGCAGGGATCTTTGCTTGCTCGTCAACGGTGCCCTGAGCGGAGGTCTTTCCGTTTGCAATGGTCTGCGGAGTCGAACGCAGCACAACGTCGTATGGGGCAGCGGCCTTTAGTCCTCCGCTTGCTATCTTCACGGTCTTTCCAGTAACTACGTCGCCGATCTGGGCAGCAACACCAATCTCAGCCTCAACGCCGACAACCTCTACTGAGATTGGGCGATAGGCAGTCGCACCAACTTCATTAATCGCCGAAACAACGAACACATACATTCCTCCGTTTAGGGCAACACCTGAAATCTCACCGGTGTTGGCATCAAGCGAAAGGCCTTCAGGAAGAGCTCCTGAAGTAACTGCATAGGTTGGTGAAGGAAAACCAGTGGCGGTTAGTTTTGCTGAAACAGTGTCGCCAACGTTTAGTTTCGCTGGAAGTTCACCGCGAAGGAAAACCGGTGTCTGTTGCACGGTAATTGAGCCAGGCAGCTCTAGCGATCCAACAGTGTTGATTGCCTCGATGACGAATCTGTAGACACCTGTCGAAGTGGCCGTACCTGTTATCGCACCCGTGGCCGCGTTTAGCTTGAGCCCAGTTGGTAAGGCGCCTGATTTCACTGAGTAGCCAGGGATTGGATACCCGGTAGTAGAGACCCCATCCGAATAGGCCTTTCCCAGTTCGGTGGTCGGAGCAATCGCATCTTCAAACTTTTGTGGCGCCTGGTTGACAATAAGTCCGTAATTCGAGGTGGTAGTTGAAGTCTCGCCCGAAGTTACCTTTACCTTGAAGTTATAGAGCCCGCCGGTTGTTGTAGTGCCTGTGATAGCTCCACTGAGCCTATTCAGGGCAAGCCCAGGAGGCAGTACACCCTCAGTGATCTCATAAGTTGGTGCAGGATAACCACCGAATTCAACGGCATCGGCGTAGTTTCCACCTGCGATTATCAGCAACTGCAAAACGTCATCTATTGCGTATGGAGCTTCAACGACTTCAATGGTCTTGGTTATCTCAACTGTGTCAAGGGAGTTACTCGCCCGAATAGTGAAGGTGTACTCATCGCCGGTCGTTGGTGTTCCATGCAGTGTTCCGTCGGAATCAAGTGTCAAGCCATGGGGGAGGCGGCCGCTAACCACCGAAAAAGTTGGAGTTGGGAAGCCACTGGCTACGAATTCAAAGGTGTATGCAGTGCCTTTTCTAAGGTTTGTCGAAACCGAACTCGCCGTAAATGCTGGTCTCTTATTCACCGTAATTGTCGACTGGTTAGAGTAACTAAATCCGCTTCTGTTTGAGGCCAAGACCCTGAAACTGAATGTCCCTGTTTCGTTAGCCGTGCCAGAAATCGCCCCAGTGTCACTATTCAGCGATAGGCCAGCAGGGAGATCACCCGAAAGGCTGAATGTAAGCTCATTTCCAGAAACCGTGGGGACGTCATTAATTGAATCGCCCTGCTCAACCGTGCGCGTGTAGTCGTCGTTTGCGGTGAACGATGGGGCTGCCTCGACGATGTAGGTATATGTTGAGCTATCGGTTGAGTCAACAAAGTTTGAGCCTCGAAGTTTGAAGGTGTACGTGCCCGCAGTCGATGGTGTTCCGCTCAGCGTTCCATTGCTTGAAAGCGACAACCCAGGAGGAAGGGTTCCGGAAAGCTTTGTAACTGTAGGTGCCGGGAAACCGGAATATATGGCTCGGTCACTAAATTCTTCTCCAAGCCAAAGATTTTCATTATTGAGCGGATCGGTAAGACCAGTGTTGGTTCCTACCGTGATTGTGAGCGTGCCGGTGTCGGCCGTAGACACCACACCCGCGTCGTTAGCTGTTGCTCTGATGTTGAAGCTATAGGTTCCTGCTGTTGTCGCAATTCCAGTGAGCGCTCCTGTTGACGTGTTTAGTGTTACACCGTTTGGCAGGCTACCGGACGTAATCGTGTAGGAAATGGTTCCCGATGCTGTTGCACCTACTGCCTGTGAGTAGTTTCCGCCCTGAACGACCTGAGTGTCCACGGTCGAGTCGGTGAAATTGGCAGCAGCATATGAGTTAGTTGTGAACATGCTGGCTGGAACTATTGACTGACCGCCGTAACCCGAGTTTGTGTTGTAGTACAGCTGTGAACACTCACCGCCACCGTGTTCATAGAACCAAACATCAATGGCTTTATATTCTCCAGCTTGAAAACTCACGCCAGCATTGGTGGAACTAGGGGCGCAACCTTGAAGATTCCAGTTGTCAACAACCACCGTAGAGCCGACCTTGGCCCAGAACCCGTCGTCTGAATAGCCCCGGAAATAAAGTGTTTGCGCGATTGGGGAGTATACGTAGCCATAGTAATGAACAATGATGAAGTCAGATGCGCAGCCCGACATGATCGGTGAAAGGTCGTAAATCGTTTGAACTGTGCTGGTTTTGCAAAGCGAATAGTTATTTAATGTTTCAGGGTTTGTAACCGGTAACTGAGGGACAGTTTGTGTGTTGCTTTTGTAAATTTTGAAGTTCAAACCGTTGGTAATGGTGGCCTGAGCACTTGAACCAAAACCAACCAAAAACGCGGTGAGAAAAGCAACCGTAAAGAAGGCCCAGAGCTTTTTGAAACTCCCTGCGCTACTCTTAACCTTGGTTCTTCGCATTTACCCTCAGATGGTCTTCTATTTCCAAGGGTAAAGAACGGTAGGCCTTGGAAATCGAACAATGTTCGTTTACACGAATCTTCTAAATTGTACTAATTTTGCGGGAAAGTCGTATGTATTCATTGCTCTACAGCAAGCTTCGAGGTGGCAAGCTCGCCAAGGTTTTGCAACTCCTTATCCTCGCTGGTGCCGTTATTGCAATTCTGTTTTTGTGGGTTTTCCCAATGATTGAAGTCGCCATTCCTGAGGACCCTTCGCTAAATGGGTAAGCGTAGGGCTATTCGAAAGCCAACAGTTTTAAGTGTGATCGGTGAATTGCTTATAACGGCAGGTGCAATCATGATGCTCTTCGTGGTTTGGCAGCTTTACGTCAACGATCCTGTGGTGAGTGCCAAGCAAGAAGCAATCTCGCAATCTTTCGTGAAACCGGCCCAGGAAACACAAAAGCCTTTTGCCACCATTTCTAAGAACCTCCAACAGGGCAAAGTATTCGGGAAGTTATATATTCCTCGCTTCGGAAAGACGTATGAGCGACTAATTGGTCAGGGAACTTTTCAAAAAATCACTTTGAATAAAATCGGCCCTGGGCACTATGTGAATAGCCAGTGGCCAGGTGAAATTGGTAATTTTGCGGTCGCCGGTCACCGAACAAGTCATGGAGCGCCTTTCAATAAGATCGACACTCTCCAGCAGGGTGACCTAGTTTTCGTTCAAACAAACGACTATTGGTTCACGTATAAGTATCGCCAAACAGCAATTGTGGCTCCCAGTGAAATCGGTGTGATCGGCAAGGTGCCAACCGGATTGACGGGTGCAGTTGCTGGAGGAAAATACATGACTTTGACAAGCTGCCATCCAAAGTGGAGCAACAACCAGAGAATCATTGTTTGGCTTGAACTTGTTGATCAGCAATCAACCAGCTTGGGAAAGCCTTACGAACTAGTAATGTTGCAACGCAATGAGTAATACAGATCCCTTAGGCATCCACGCCGGTCAATACCAGAACAATTTCACCGAACAAGAAATTAACCAGTTCACGGTTGAGTTCAGTGAAGTAACGAAGTCTTTCGCCGAAGCCATGGCCGAAGGGGTCAATCCTGCGGATCCCAAGGTGCAGGAGCTTGCGAAAAAGCACTACGACTACGTGTCAAAATTTTGGATTCCAACTAAAGAGGCCTACAAGAGCCTTGCCATGGGCTACATTCTTCCAAGCCCTTACAGAGACACCTATGAATCGGTTGCTAAAGGTTTGGGGAAATATCACTACGACGCGATCATGATTTGGGCGGAGAAAAACTTGTGAGTGACTTACCTTCCTGCCCAAGTTGCCAGAGCCCATACACCTACGAAATGGGCGCGATTTTTGTTTGCCCAGAGTGCGCCAACGAATGGACCCCTGAAGCCGAAGAAGTCGAAGCAGAAAAAGTTGTCAAAGACGCTGTCGGCAATATCTTGGAGGACGGTGACACAGTGACGATCATCAAAGACCTCAAAGTCAAAGGGTCAGCCACCGCAATCAAAGTTGGAACCAAGGTGAGAAACATTCGTCTGGTAAATGGTCCAGATGGACACGATATCGACGCCAAGGTGGACGGCTTTGGTGCCATGAATCTCAAATCAAGCGTTGTGAAGAAAGTCCTTTAAACTAGGACAGTTGCCCTCGTAGCTCAGTGGATAGAGCAAGAGCCTTCTAATCTCTTGGTCGCAGGTTCGATTCCTGCCGGGGGCGCTTCAGAAACCTTGTTGATGCAACTAACAACGTTGAATCGATGGGGATTTTTATTCTGTTCGCTCCTAGGTAAATGGACACCAGCGGACACAGCTTCCCAATACCTCCCACCCTGTAATGCATGCAGAGTGCACGAAAATATCGTGCCTGCGTTTACGACAGGAGAAACACATGGCAAAGCGCCGAAACTTTGGAACCATTCGCAAACTTCCATCCGGCCGATTCCAGGCCTCTTATGTTGGTCCAGACGAACAGCGCCACAACGCCCCCCACACATTTCTAACCAAGGGAGACGCGGCAACATGGCTAAGCATCGTTGATGCCGACATCGCACGAGGAGTTTGGCTCAGCCCTCAAGCGACCCTCAAGGAGATGAAGTCCCAGAGCAGCCTCTGCGATTACCTGGAGAAGCACATAGAACTTCAAATAACTCGTGATGGAAAACCGCTACAAGAAACCACAAAAGAGCTCTATCGCCGAATCGCTAGAAACCACCTGAAGAATCTCGGGCAGATGAAGTTGGGCGAAATCCGCAAATCTGACATTGACCAGTGGTACGCCAAAATGGCAAAGACAGGGAAGCTGACCACGGCAGCCAAGGCCTACACGTTGGTCTTCTCAGCAATGAAGAGAGCGGTCGAGGATGACCTGATCGCCAAGAACCCTTGCGCAATCAAGGGTGCTCGAACCGCGTCGTCGAATCGCAAAATGGACATTCCTGACCCCAGAGCTGTTGCAAAAATACTGCACGCCATAAACCCAAGAATGAAACTGTTAGTAGTTGTCGAAGCTTACGGAGGGCTGCGATGGGGTGAAGCTACAGCCTTGACGCGAGCCGATTTAAAGAAAGTAGTAGTCAAGGGTCAATACGTTTACGAAATCGACGTCAACAAAGCGATCAAATTCGTAAAAGGGAAGTTCATTAAGGGACTCCCCAAGACCGACTACTCGATACGCCAGGTAGAGCTCTCGTATGAACTCACGGACCTAATTGACCAGTTGCTCGAAGAGATGGACGATAAATCCGACGCTGCTCTGATAGTCAAAGGCGTCAAGACCGAATACCTACGACACGATGTGTTCTCCAACAATTGGCGTCGTGCACTTAAGCGTGCAGGACTTAGCGAGAAAAAATATACGGGCCACGGATTACGCCACCACGCAGGGACACACTATGCAAAGGCCGGCGCAAATCTGCCCGAAATCAAGAAGTGGATTGGCGATAACTCGACCACAGCGGTACAGCGCTATCTCCACGCAACGGACCGTGCAAACACTCTGGCAAACAACATGGAGATCGATTTCGCAACCCTAAACCCACAGTTATTAGACGGCGGCCTAACTTAAACCGTTGTCTACTTTCTTGAGTATTCATTTTTTCTGTATCGCGCACAGGTAAATAATTCCTGCAACTTCAGACGAATGAGAGGAAGTTTAAAACTGCTCTTCGTTAAAAGTTAGGGGCAATATTCGCCCCTTCGTTGGAAGTTTCGGACCGTCACGTACCTTCGTTAAAAGTTTCGTAAGAAGTTCTGAAATTACTGTTTATCCGTGAGCGAACACCGAGTTGTGGAGACGATTTTGTCCAATAGAGTCTCGACTGTGCGGAACTCGTGCACAAACTAAAAAAGCTAAATATCAGCGCCTTGGGGAGATCAATCCTCAAAGGAAAATCGAAAAAGGGAAAGGGGCAAGGCGCAAAAGTTTTCAGAGTCACTTCGACTTTGGAAGCTCACAGCTAACTGGCTGTGAGACGCCTCAACCGAAAGGAGTCCTATGGACGCCTACCTATCGATCGCTGAAGTCGCCGAAATCTACGGCATCAGCTCGAAAACAGTGCGCCGATGGATCGCACGCGGAGAAATCAAAGCGGGTCGTACACCTGGTGGCCGATTGCTACGCATAGAAGCAGCAAGTTTGGACGGGATTCTTGAACCCGTGCATTACCGCGGATATACGCCGAGAAGGTTACGCAAATGATCCATCGCAGAGCCAAACACAGCTCAGAGGGCAAAAAAAGAGAGCAACCTTCGCGGGGTCACTCTCTTCAATCAATAAATCAACTATCCACACCAATGAATAAGGAGAAATACCAATGACAACTATAAATCTATCCGACCTGCTACCAGCCTCAGAACCCGGATTCGAGCAAAAACTTCAGGCAGTTCTGAACCTTGCCGATAATGGCAGGTATGTCTTTCCAATTTGTGGAATCAAAGACAAAAAAGGAACCTGTGGTAGCAGTCGAGAAACCCTGAAGGATGCGGGAAAGCACCCAATCGACGGCGCTGGCATCAAAACTGCGACACGTAACAAGGTAGTTCTCAGCACCTACTTCAATTCCAACCCAACCGCGAACGTAGCCATCTACTGCCGCAAGTCGGGACTGCTCGTGGTAGACATCGACCCACGCAATGGAGGTGACACGTCTTGGGCGCACTTTGTAAAAACCTATGCTCTGGAAATTCCAGAAACAGTTGAAGTCATTACCGGTGAATACGAAATCAACGGGAATCACGTTCGAGGTACGCACCTGTACTTCAGCGTTTCGGGCGACTTGGAGTTCATTGGAAGCCTCAAGAAGTTCAATTTGCCTGGAGTTGAATTCAAATACAACGGGTACGTAATCGCACCACCTAGCAAGCACTTCAGCGGTGTTGACTATGAATTTAAGGAAGGGTCTGCTCCTTGGCAAATCGAGGCGGCGAAATTGCCGCCCGCACTCGAAGTGCTTTTGCAAGCAGATGGACGCACCTACACCGGGGAACAAGCCACCTATGAAGAAGGTGCGATGACCTACCTAACAACGTGCTCTGCTGAAACAACCACTTATGGAGCGGCAGCATTAACCGGAATTTGCTCTGAGATGGCTAACGCACCCGAAGGTCAACGCAACGCAACTTTGTTCAAGCAGGGGATTCGCGCTGCTTCTCTTGTTGCAGGAGGTGAAATCGCATTCGATGACATGAATGACAACCTGCAAGATGCAGCACGTTCCTCAGGACTGGATCAACGCGAGATTGAGCAAGTTCTTTTACGCCCGCAGGGAGCTTTTGAAATCGGAGCATCCCAACCATCTAGCGCACCCAAGGTAGAGGAACACCTTGCTGAATGGGCACGCAACCATGCAGTAGTACCTGTTACCGAACTATCAGAACAGCACATTGATTTCTTGGAGCGCATCAACGTGGTTGACCTCCACGACATTTTTCGCGAGCATGAGCCTGAACTTTGGTACGTCCCGGGATTCATTTGCTCAGGCCGAGGGCACGCCCTGCTTTCAGAATCTGGCGTAGGCAAATCACTGCTCATGCGAGAAATATGCGCAAAATTGGCGCTTGGCGAGAGTGTTTGGGGCAACCCAGCCCAGGAACCAATTCGCATCCTTTATCTCGACTACGAAAATGACCCAGTATTCGACATTGGTGCATCCATGAAATCGATGCGCCTTGACACTCCAGATGCATACGAGGGCCGCCTAACGTTCTTGTCATACCCAGAAATCGGTTACTTCGACACACCAGCTGGCGCGGCTGACATGGAGCGTGCACTAGATCTGTTTGCACCGGACCTTGTTGTGATCGACACGCTTAGTCGAGTTGTTGAGGGTGAAGAAAACTCGAACGATACATGGCTCAAGTTCTACAAGTCAGTAGGGCTTGTTTTTAAGCGCCGTGGCCAGGCTTATGT
Organism: Actinomycetota bacterium; assembly: GCA_046049565.1. GTDB lineage: Bacteria > Actinomycetota > Actinomycetes > Actinomycetales > Microbacteriaceae > Rhodoluna. The sequence goes on along the minus strand of JBJORE010000014.1, from coordinate 2,215 downwards.
GCGCATCGATCACCTTGGAAAGAACACAGACAAAGGCGCTCGCGGTGGCTCGGCCAAGTCAGGCGATATTGACCTTATTTGGACGATTTACAAACGCAAGGGAGAGAACAATTACTTCGACATCGTGAATAGCAAGAGTCGCGCCTATCTTGAGAAGAAACGCATCACAATTGAGCGCCAGGTAGACCCTCTAACGCATGCATTCGTTGCTACACCTGAGGTTGATTGGGATCAGGTCCTTAAGGATTACGAAAAATATGAAAATCTCATGGCCTGGTTAGCTGAATTAGACGGCGAAGGAAAGTTTGTGGGGCAGAAGGCCCTCTGGCGTGAGCACATGGAAGAGCTTCAAGAAATGGGCGTTGCTCTCCACTACTTCAATGCAACGCACAAGGAATACAAAGAGAATAAATCACCTGCATCAGCTGCATCAAAGTGACTTTTAGTTTATGCGGAGCAAATGCCTACTGAATGCCTCACGTGCCTCACACCCCCATAGGGGGTGAGGCGCTGAGGCGTCGGTAGCTCGCGAGAGTCAAGCCAACGGGAAACAATCTTCAAAGGTCGAGATCGTGACGACTCCCATCTCAGTCACCTCAGCCTGTTGGCGTTCAATGTAGCAGGGTTTATGCAAGCTGCAACGAGCCGAGACGGTGGAGTGATGTTAATACTAAGAGCACACCACTTGTTCGCCGAAAAACGGAACATATCAGAACGGCCTTTGAAGATATCTATTAACCCCGAGTGCGCTCAAATGGGCAATGACATTCAACAAATCTCCGGTGCCCTCAGCGAGCCTCCTGTGACCTCTTGACGGAGCTTATATGGGTATAGTCTGTCGCCCGAATCTAAAAGCCCTTGACTCAAAGAAATACCTCTAGGAATGTGTAAGGGTTACGAGCCCATCCCGGCCTTAATTAGATTCGGAAAGAGCAAAGCAAAACAGAGCATGGCTAGTATTCCTGCAGAGATGAATAGTGTTCTTACGTCGATAACTTCCAAGGCAAACCCTGCAATCGCATGCGAAGAGATTGCGGCAACCGACGTGACACCACTGAACGCGGCAAAAGTCCTGCCTTGGAGTTGCATGGGAATGCGCTTAGTCATAATTCCCACGCCATAGGAATTCACCATCGCATTACCCAGGCCGGCGAAAAACCAAACTCCAAGGACAAACCAATAATTCGGAGCCAAGCCAACAAGCACACCTGCGATCGAGATTGTGCCAAATCCGCAGCCTAAGAGTGAGTATTGAACCTTTTCAGAGAATTTCAGCTTCGCGACGACCACGCTGGCAAGTACTGTGCCAAGTGCGAACCCGCCTCCAACAAGTCCGTAGATTAGAGCATCAGCCTTGAGTTGATCGGTCAATAGGAACACGTCGCCAACATTGACCACGCCAACACAGAAGAGCATTGCGAAAACCAGGGTGGTAATGCTCCGAAGAAATCTGTCCGTAAATAAGAGCTGGAAGCCTCCCGCTATTTTCAACTTTTCAGGCCCGCCTGCTTTTTCGGGTACGAAATTTACGCGGGCAATGAAGGGCACCAACGCTACGAAACCGGTAAGCAGCGCATCGATAACAAAGGTTAAGCCATACCCTGTTTGGGAGACAAGAATTCCAGCCAGAAAAGGACCGGCAAGCATCGCAAGGCCAAAGTAGGTTTGCACAACCCCGAAAGCCTGGCCGTAATCTGATTCGCTGGCAAGGTCTCTTATAACCTTGCCCCAGGCGTTGGCAACCGCAAGTCCACAGGAAGTTGAAACTGCCAGCAGCGTAAGAACAATCCACGAATCCATCCGCTGAAATTGAAGGGCTACTGCAGAGGCGCCTACGAGAGCGAATGCCGGGATTATCGACTTTGTGCTAAACCGATCAGCCATCCAACCAGTCAAAGGGCTCAGGGCTATGGCGGGCACAGCCCCAACGATGAATATCGCCGCCACGCTGGCAGGACCAAAGTCCTTTTCTCTAAAAACAAGGGTGAAAAGTGTGAGTTCTGTCCCCAGTAAACTAAGGGCTCGCGCCAACGCGATGAAGTGGATTTTTTTCCACTGAGTTCCTGAATTCATGCAATGCTCCCGACCTGGATCATTAGCCGGACACTGCGCCCAAGCCGAGAAGTGGCTTAAAGATAATCGACAACCCCAAGATCACTAACCATAGAGACCAAGATATATAGACATACGGCGTGATGCTGCCCGCGAGAGCCCA
>JBJORE010000013.1:0-16098 GCA_046049565.1 Actinomycetota bacterium | reverse complement strand
AAAAGGAGTGCCCGTGGCCACCGAAGTAACCATCGACGATCTTGCCGACGCAATCAACCACGGCGCCTACGTTCTAGACGTTCGCGAGCAGGAAGAATACGACGAAGCGCACGTTCCTGGCGTAACCCTGATTCCCCTGGGCGAACTTGAACAGCGCATCGATGAAGTCGAAGACGGCTCACGAGTTTTTGTTATTTGTCGCTCGGGAGCTCGCTCACTAAAGGGAGCAGACATCCTTGAAGCCAATGGCATCGATGCCGTCTCGGTTGCCGGTGGCACCCTAGCCTGGATTGCCTCGGGTCGCGCTACCGAATAACGACTTAAATACCTCGTAGCTCTATCTCAACAACACGAAATTTTGCGAGGTGAGTGGGCCGAAGCCAAACCGGTTATGCGGTTGCACCTGTGCAGCCCATTGGCGAGCGGATGCTAGCCCTGTAAAGACCACGGTCTTTTGTGAGAAATTGGCATCATTGCTCTTTATGGTTATGGTTTTTGTTACTGTCCCAGACTTAAGCAAAACCTTGTAAGAGTCAATGCTGGATCCGCCATCAAAAAGAGGGTTCCCCCAAGTCACTGTGATACTGCCATTAGACTCTGAAGCCATGTTCAAGCTAGTGACCTGCATAGGAACGGCATTGGATACGCGAACCGTTATTGCACCGGCACTCACAGCACCCTTAGAAACCAGTGCATACTCACCGGATAAGTTAGCGCAAAGTTTCAACGTCGCCTGGCCTGAACTATTTGTTTTCGCCGAAAGAACCGTCTTTTTTCCGCAAGCCTTTTGATTAGAGCCGGGCGGAGCAACAACGCTCACATTGACACTCCTGACAGCAGCAGCCTTAATTTTGGCCCCCTGTGCTCCGAACTCTCCAACAGTGATAGGAATCTCAATAATTGAATTCATCGTCGAATCAAAAGATTCGGCAGACAATCTGAGAATAGGAAGATAACCGAGGTTCAATTCGGTGTCTGAATCTCCGACGGCTACAAAGTCTGTCGATTGATCGAGTTGACCGTCATCGTAAGAGCCTTGAACATAAACATCATCTGTAGCGAACCCCCGCAATGTAACCCATCCGTCAGCATCCGTCTTACCGGTAATTCCTGCCGGACTAAAAACTGAACCTTCGAAACTTGAACCAACAAGGTTCTGTGAATTTTCCAAATTCATTGAAAAAACGTTTGCATTTGGGACGCCTTCTCCACTGGTCAACTTCACTCTTACGCGTTTTGAGATGTATTGAGGAACATCAGGAAGGGTGAGCAGGAGATCACCCTTGCTTGCGATTGCTATGAATGTGCCGGAAATCGTGGCCCCATCTTCAAGTTGTCCGCCTGAGAGGGTAATAGAAATTTCTTTTGCCGGTACTGAACCGAAGCTAACGAAACCTAGTGCATTTGCGTCTCTACTAGTTGAGGATTTTGCTGAGCCGTCCAGAGTTTTCCAACTGTATTTTCCAAATCTAACTGCGTCCCCTGTGGATGTCTGAACTTGAAAATTAACCACAGCTGTGCCCCTCGTACCAAAGCGATAAAGAACACCCTCTAGGGTTTCCCCAGAGACTACCGGAGAGATCCGAATCCGATAAGCAGTGGCATCCTCTAGACCATTGATGAAAAGGGATCGTGAAGAGGACACGTTATCTGGCCAAAGTGTGTAGGAGGAATCATTTTCCTTTCGATATTCAATAATGTAATCCGAAACTTGAGAACCTACGGGTGCTAGAGATCCAACCCAATTCAAATCAATGGAATTAGAGCCAATAGAACTCTGAAAAACGCCCTGATTGAGCCCAGAAACCTGCGTTGGTGTAAATCGATTTTTTGTGGTTCCGTCACCAATCTGGCCGCCTTTGTTATATCCCCAACATTTCACGCTGCCTGAGGAAAGTAGGGCACAATTCCTGTACCCAGCCCCAACTATTGCAACGGCATCGGTAATACCCGCGACTCTGACAAAATCATCCGTGAAGAAACTTGGTGCGGAATTGTTACCAAGTTGCCCATAATTGTTGAGGTAGCGACACCAAGCTGTGCCATCGGTTTTACTAATGCAATTCGACATACTGAAGCTTGCGACATCAGATGGAGAGACACTTTGATGAGGCCCTGACGGGTCATCAAAATCCCAACAATAAACTGCACCAATTTCTCTTAGGAGACATCCATTTGACCCCATGGCCTCAATCGCAATTGCATCTGAAATTGTGCCAACTCGGACCGGTTGCCAACCAGCAGTGGGCCACCTGTTTGAGCAAACGGCTGAGCGATCTTGACGAATCGCGCAAATTTGACGTTCACCGGCCGCGATCTTGGTCGCATCTGAGATCCCTTCAATCACGGTTGGGGTATCCATAACTCCTTCCTCACTGCCAGAATCATCAAAGGCTCCCCAACACTTCACGATCTTTGTTGCCAATAATGCGCAACTCAGATAACCCCCGCTGCTTATTTGGGTGGCTCCCGCAAGATTTTTTACAGAAACCGGAGTAGAAAAATCTTTTGAAACGTCGCCAGAAACACCATTGCCTAGTTCCCCAAATGCCGAGTGTCCCCAACACTTAACTGTCCCTCCGCGAATTAGTGCACAGCTATGCACCTTGCCTACGGAAACTGCGATGGCATTAGAAATTCCGACAACTTTGACAGGCTTCAACTGTTTATTAAAATTGCCAGTTCCGAGCTGACCCGAACTATTTGATCCCCAACACTTAACGCTTCCGTCCGAAACTACAACGCACGCGCTCGATGCACCTACAGCAATTTGATAGCCATACTCAGCGGCCAGCCACGTTTCATTAGACTGTGCGGCTCGAGCGGGAGCCGGATCCGAATATTCATGACCAACTACATTTATGAATGTCAAGTTCAAAATCAAAAAGATTCGAACTACTGCTTTCGACCAAAATTTCAGGCTAATCATATGTCCCCCTAGAACTCACTTAGAGCCTAAGTCATTTTGGAGACGCAGGGGGATTTGGATTTAAATTCAATTAATAACGGAGGCTAGCAAAGCAAATGCCCTGGGGCGTATGGTTTCAGAGTTTGAATCAGAAATGCAGGTCGATTGCCTTCATGGTCTCGGCCTGAATCTCTTTGCGAACACCTTCGAGAACGTCCGCTGGCACTGGCGAGTCAACGGTGATTACCGATAGCGCCTTGCCACCCTTCTGCTGGCGGGCAATCTGCATGGCCGCGATGTTCACTCCAGCTTCTGAGAAAGCCTTTCCGTAAATACCAACGATGCCAGGACGGTCTGAATAAATCATGACCACTAGGTGTTCAGCCATTTCTAGTTCAACTTCATAACCGTTGATGGCAACAATCTTCTGGTGAAGCTTAGGGCCAATCACGGTTCCCGATACCGAGGTGATTGTGCCATCCGAGTGAACAGCCTTGATCGAGGTTACGTTGCGGTATTCCTCGCTCACTGAGTCAACGGTTAGGCTCACGTCGATGCCGCGTTGCTCGGCCATAAGCGGAGCGTTCACGTAGGAAACCTGCTCGGTTACCGCGTTTTGGAAGAAGCCTTTCAAACCAGCGAGTTTTAGAACCGAGACATCGTGTGCTGCAATTTCACCGCGCACTTCAACTTCGATTGCGGTTACGCCTCCACCCGAAAGCCCGAATAGAACCTGACCCATGTTCTCCATAAGCGAGATACCTGGCTTGACGGAAGAGTCGATGTTTCCTCCGGCAACGTTTACTGCGTCTGGTACTAGGTCGCCGGCAAGAGCTAGGCGAACCGACTTTGCCACCGAAATACCGGCCTTTTCCTGAGCTTCATCTGTTGAAGCACCGAGGTGAGGAGTGACCACAATGTTGTCGAGAGTTAGCAGTGGGTTGCCAGTTGGAGGCTCTGAGACGAATACGTCTAGACCTGCTCCAGCAATCTGCTTCGACTTCAGCGCTTCGTAGAGTGCAGTTTCGTCGATGATTCCACCGCGAGAAGCGTTGACGATTCGAAGGTTTGGCTTAGCCTTCGCGAACTGAGCGGTTGAAATCATTCCCGTGGTCTCTGGGGTCTTTGGAATGTGGATCGTGATGAAGTCAGACTGTTCCATAACTTCGTCCAAGGTTGCCAACTCAACACCGATCTGCTCAGCACGAGCAGGGGTAACGTAAGGGTCAAAACCGATAAGGCGAGCACCGAAACCGGCTAGGCGCTGAGCGACTAGGGTTCCAATTCGTCCTAGACCGATGATTCCGATGGTCTTCTCGTAAAGTTCAACACCGGTGAACTGCGAGCGCTTCCACTGGCCAGCCTTCAGTGAAGCGTTGGCGTCTGGAATGAAACGTGCGGTTGAGAAGATCAATCCGATTGCAAGTTCTGCTGCCGAAATCACGTTTGAGGTTGGCGCATTCACAACCATCACGCCGGCAGCGGTGGCAGCCTTGATGTCAACGTTGTCTAGACCAACGCCGGCACGAGCTACAACCTTGAGCTTCGGAGCTGCGGCAATTGCCTCGGCGTCAACCTGGGTTGCCGATCGAACCAGGATGGCGTCAGCTGTTGCCAATGCTGAGAGCAGTGCTGGACGGTCAGTTCCGTCAACGTTCACAACGTCGAAGTCTGGGCCTAGCGCCTCAACGGTTGCTGGCGATAGTTCTTCGGCGATTAGCACTACTGGCTTGCTCATGGTTGTCCTTTGTTTGGGTACTTTTCAACCGTATCGGGCATCCGAGCTGGTCTGGAAATTGTATGTTTCATAAAACGCAAGTTATACTTCAAATAATGAAAGTATCTCCGGCGCAGCTTTCTCCCCTGCTTAGAACTGACACCCAGGGGTTCATCCTCGCGCAACTGTTCATGAACCCGGAAGACGGTTTCAGCGTCTCCGAGCTAGCCCGCTTCGCAGGGGTCTCAACGCCAACCGCCATGCGGGAAGTGGATCGTCTCGTTGAATCGCACCTGGTAACAGAACGAACCTTCGGCAGAGCCAGACTCATTCAGGTCAACACCAAGCACCTTCTCTACGAACCAACTAGGCAAATAGTAGTAAATAGTTATGGCCCGGTTGCCGTTCTCCCGGCTGCGCTTTATGGAGTAGATGGACTCGAAAAGGCGTACATCTATGGCGACTGGGCAGCCAAGCTCAAGCGTGAACTAGGGCCTGAACCAAACCGGGTAGAACTCCTGATCGTTGGTTACGTGAATCGAATCGAAGCCGCCCGCGCTGCAGCCAATGTTGAACGATATCTAGGGCGAGATGTGAATGTGCAGTTCGTATCAACGAGCGAATGGGAAAAAAGCGAAACCGAATTCGTAAAGGCTACTAAAGCGAAGCCGTTAGTAGAACTCGACTTGAGTTGACAATGTTGCAAAAACCGAACGCTGACTGCAATGCTTGCAAAGGCTAAACAAAAAGGAATGTCAAAAATGCTCTCACTTAAACCGAAAAAACTGGTTTCGTGGTTTACATCAATCGTCTTGGCGTTGAGCGGGCTAGTTGCAGCTGCAATTCCAGCCCATGCCGACACCGCAAGCACATATGTTGGCGCGGTTGGCACAACCATTAATGAGAATTGGTACGCCGATGAATGTAATCCTGCACCTGGTGCCACCCCGACGTACTTTCAAGATGGAGAACTACCTCCTGGAATCACGCTAAACACTGCAACAGGGTACATCTCGGGCACTTACACTCAGGCTGGAACGTTCAGCTTTTCGGCACGAGTTGGTTGTAGCTGGTTTGAGGGCGAAATTAATCCTTCTCGAAGTCGCACCTTTACGACAGAATTCATTGTTTACCAGGAGGCTGCTGAAGCCCCCGTGGCTCCAACCTTAAACGTATTAGCTAATGCTGATGAATTTTGCAGCTTGGACATCACAGGAATCGTTCCAGCTGAGCAGGACTACCGAACTCTGAAACTTTCCATAAGAACGCCAGGGCAATCTTCAGGCTTGGAAATGACCCTGAATTCTCAGCCAGCCAACACCCCATTCACGGTCAATATTGAAATAGATGGCGAAGACTCTATTAACGACCCCGACATCGCCACCGTTGATGACTATGACTACTTTGGTTGCAATGAAACATTGAATGTAACGCTGAGTTACAGATATCACGTTTCACCAATCGCGACAACTACGGAAACTGTCATCACTCGATTCTCTAGCCACACTCTAACTCCAAAACTTATGGAACAGGCTTACCCAGCAGCACCCTATTGCACGGTAGTGATTGAAGGTTGGTTCCCAAGTTCCGGAGACGTTGGCACGCGACCAACACTTACTCTCACAGCGGAAAACTCAATAATGATGGTGTACCCATATGTCGAAAGTGGAGGCTACTTCTCAGCTGCACTACCTCTAGACGACATGAGCCTCTTGGCGGAATTCGACGACACAGTTGAAATAGCTCAAGGAACCGCACCTGCATGTGGTGAATTTTTTGATGTTGTAGCAAGCTACACGCTTGACGGGGTGGTCATGTCGTCTCAAGAAGAAGGTTTTCTGGGGTATAGATATTGTCAAGCGGGCAGTTTCGATAGCGGCACTGCGTGCGTTCAAGCGCCAGCGGGAAGCTACGTTTCAGCCGATGGAGCAACCGCAGCTACGCTCTGCCCAAAGGGAACTTTCCAGGGAAACACTGGCTCCACTTCTTGCATCGATGCACCAATTGGCTACTATGTCGGTACAAAAGGTGCCACACAAGCGACCCAATGTCCAAGCTCGAAGGTAACTGCGGCTGTTGGCGCCACGCATGTAAGCGAGTGCTATTCGCTGAAAAGCCAAACCTTCACTTCATTCAAGGGTTCTACAAAACTCAAGTTCAACGCATTCACGCTGGTGCCTCTAGTGACCGACAACCAGTTGGATCTGGAGTTTCGAATGGAAGGTCGATGCGCATACTCGACCACAACCATGAAGGTCAAAGTTGGTAAAACTACCAGAACCGTGCCAGCCATGAAGATCACAGCTGGCGTTGAAGCAACCGTGTGTAGGGTCACGCTACTGAGTAACGGAAACTCTATATACAAGCCTTATGTGAAGACCCACAACATCAAAGTGAGTCGCACCGGCAAGTAAGTAGAGGTTAAAAAGAATGATCCCGCCAATTGTTTTGCGGGATCATTCTTTTTGGCATTAGGCCCTGTGTCTACCTCGTTGCCTGTTCTTAGCAAGAAATGCTCCGAGGATCATCATTGAAGCGGCGAAACCCACGAAGCGGAAGTCAAAACCGGTGTTTGCAAGTGGAACTGAAGGTGCACCTAATTCGCCAGCATCAAGCGCCAAACCAACGCCATTGAAACCTGGGCCAGCACCACCTGCGGCATTTTGAGTTTGAATCCAGGAGATACCCTCTGGGAAACTCAGATCAATGTAGCCACTGCAAGCCACATTTGGAGCAACGCAGTCTGCAACGTTTCCAGATAGCGAGGCTTCAGGCTGGTCTTCAACCACATCCCCGGCGCTCGCCTCGCGATTTCCGCCGTTGGCAATCAACGCAAGATTAACGTTTCCACGGTTTGTCTTCCAAGACTGTGGGTCGTTGTCGCCGCTGTTATTGCTGTAAAGAACAGACTCGACGTGAGCATAGTAGACGCGAACTTTCGTCACTGGCTTGGAGAAACTCCACTTAACCCAAGAGCCTGAGTAGTTGGCACCCGAGGCATCTGTTGAAAAGAAAATAGGGCTGGTGCCGTTACTGTAGTAGGCGCCAGATGCGCCTAATGTTGTGGTCACGTTGGTGAACGTACCGGTAAAGGTTGTGGACCCAGAGGTTAGTCCGTTGTCGACTACTTCTGGAGTGATACTGGCCGCCGCACTCAATGGTGCGGAAACCGCGAGAAACACGCTGGCAATGGCAGCGACAATGTTCTTTGATGTTTTCAACATGTTCATCTTTCGACTTGGAACCTTAATTTTATTGCTAAACAAAGAATCACGAAAAGATGACTGCCTCGTGTAAACGCTAGCCATGACTATAAACTCGTGAAAGAGACTCACGGGGTGAGTACTAAGGGAGTAAAACTAAATGAAAAGACTCATTTCAGCGCTGAGCACGTTATTGCTAGCTTGCATCGGGTTGGTCGCGTTACCACAGGTTGCACAAGCTGCTGGGCCTGGTTCAAGGATTGTGGGAGTTGTTGGCGCAAGTCCAGATGTTTATTTCCTGCCCTACGCCTGCAGTGCAGATAACGGCGTTCAACCCAGGTACTACCAACTTGGGGCTCTGCCTCCAGGAATTACCCTGAATTCAACAACCGGTTACCTTTCTGGCACCTTCCAGGAGGCTGGAGAATTCCAGTTTTCAGACTTTGTGGGCTGCCGCTGGTATTACGGCGAGACTGAGTACAGCGATTACAGCTATTCTCAACAATTAGTTACAACTACTTTTGAGGTCTATCAGGAAGCTGCCGCAACTCCGGCCGCACCAACTTTGACGGTGGACAATCTCAATGATTCTTCCTGCTCTCTAAGGATTAGGGGATCATTTCCGGTTCAGCCAGATCCAGGTACAGCCCAGATCTCGGTTACCAAAGGTGCAGTCGTGAATATGGCAACATTGGTTGGCCAAGAGGCAAATACGCCTTTCGACTTCACCTACGAAACACGAAACAATGGCTTTCCCTACGGTGACCTGTTTACTGACCGTATTGGAGAAGGTTTCGCCTGTAACGAATCATTAGATGTACGTCTAAGTTACAAATATCACGGTTCACAGGTGTCGTCTACAGTCGTGAACGACGTCATTACAAGTTTTGTTAGCTCGAAACCAGTCATTTATAATCTTGAAAAATATTTTGATTCCTGTTTAATTCGAGTAAGCGGTAGCTTCCCTTCTTCGGGAGATGTTGGAACTCGTCCACAGGTGCAGATCTACAGCACTGAGTTCGAAAAGTCGGTGACGATTTACCCGATAATCGACGAAGGCACCTTCTACATCGAACTACCTTTGGATGACTTTGAATCTTACAACGCTTACGACTTTGGACCATTGGCTGAACCGGATGGCGAATCACAAGTTCCACCAGGTTGCGGGGACGAATGGGAAGCTTACGCCTTTTACACAGTCAATAACCAGGTAATTGAGTCTTGGCCCACTTTTGGAGACTCCAGGCTTTATTGTGACGCAGGTAGCTTTGCGTCGGCTGGTTCCTGTGTTCCGGCAATTCCTGGTACCTATGCACCGAGCCCAGGTATGACGGGTTCAATTCCTTGCCCAAAGGGAACCTTCCAAAGTAACGCGGGTGCAACGTCGTGCGTTGAAGCAGCTAAGGGTTACTACGTGAACCAATTAGCTGCTATTAGCGCGACCGCCTGCCCAGCCGGACAGACCACGCTTGGCACTGGCTCGGTGACGGCGTTGGAATGTTACGTGCTAAAGAATCAACCATTCACTACATTCAAGGCACCAACAAAATTGAAGTTCCGAGCATCCTTGACCGTGCCTTTGATGACGGACAGCAACTTAGCCCTCGGTATTGCCCTGCAAGGCCGCTGCCTCAGCAGTGTTACCACGATGAAGGTGAAAGTTGGAAAAGTAACTCGCACCGTTCCGGCATTGAAGATTACAGCCGGAGTTGAGGCAGGAACCTGCGTGCTGACCCTAAGCAACGAAGGTGATGCAGTCTATAAGCCTTACACCAAGGTTCACACCATAAAAGTATCGAAGACTGGAAAGTAAACTTCGAGGCAAAAAAGAAACCCGACACATAAGTGTCGGGTTTCTTTTTGTGATCTTTAGCGACCGGTTGAACCTTCAACGTAGTCGGCTTCGGTCTCGGCGTTTCGTAGCCATGAGAATAGCTTGCGAAGCTCTCCACCAACCTTCTCGATTGGGTGTTCTTCACCCTTCTTGCGAAGTGCATTGAACTCAGGAGCGCCTGCATCCTGGTCGGCAATGAAGCGACGAGCAAAGGTGCCATCCTGAATGTCGGTTAGAACATCGCGCATGTGCTCCTTGACCTCTGGGCCAATAACGCGCGGACCCGAGATGTAGTCACCGTACTCGGCAGTGGTTGAAACCGACCAACGCTGCTTGGCAATTCCACCCTCGTACATTAGGTCAACGATTAGCTTTAGCTCGTGAAGAACCTCGAAGTAAGCGACCTCAGGCTGGTAACCAGCTTCAGTTAGAGTCTCGAAGCCGTACTGGATTAGCTGGCTTGCGCCACCACAGAGAACAGCCTGCTCACCGAATAGGTCGGTCTCGGTCTCTTCAGCGAAGGTGGTCTTGATGGTGCCCGCACGGGTACCACCGATAGCCTTCGAGTAGCTAAGGCCTAGCTCGAAAGCGTTGCCCGAAGCGTCCTGGTGAATAGCAATAAGGTTTGGTACACCCTTGCCGGCTAGGTACTCGCGGCGAACAAGATGGCCTGGACCCTTTGGTGCTACAAGGAATACGTCAACGTCGGCTGGTGGGGTGATGAAGCCGTAGCGGATCGAGAAACCGTGACCGAAGACTAGTGCCTTGCCTGGCTTTAGGTTCTTCTCGATGTCCTCAGCGTAAACGTGACGCTGCGCTGGGTCTGGAGTAAGAATCATGATGACGTCGGCCCACTCAGCAGCCTCTGCCGGGGTAACAACCTTTAGGCCTTGAGCCTCTGCGGTTGGCTTCGACTTTGAACCAGGCTTTAGGCCTACTACTACGTCTACGCCTGAGTCCTTCAGGTTTAGCGAGTGAGCGTGACCCTGGGAACCGTAACCAATGACGGCTACTTTCTTACCCTGGATGATCGAAAGGTCTGCGTCTTTGTCGTAAAAGATTTCAGCCACTGTTACTTTTCTCCTTGTTTGTTGGTTTGGAAAAACTACTTGGATACCTTCTCGGTAATCGACTTTGAGCCACGGCCCATTGCCAATACACCCGACTGCACCATTTCTTTGATGCCGAACGGTTCGAGAATCTTGATGAAAGCGGCGCACTTTGAAGAGTCACCGGTGATTTCAATAATCACTGCATCGCTCACGACGTCGATGACGCGAGCCCTAAACAAGGTTACCGCTTCGAGCACTTGCGAGCGAGTAGCCGCATCGGTCTTTACCTTGATAAGCATGTGGTCTCGCTGAACGGCTTCAGGGTCGAGTTCAACAACCTTGATTACGTTGATCAGCTTGTTGATTTGCTTGGTTACCTGTTCAAGCGGAGCGCCATCCACCGAAACTACGACGGTGATGCGCGAAAGACCTTCGATTTCACTGGTGCCAACGGCAAGCGATTCGATGTTGAATCCGCGACGAGCGAATAGACCGGCAACTCGCGTTAGTAGACCCGGCTTGTCTTCAACCAGGATTGAGAGAACGTGCTTGGACATTTTTACTCGCCACCTTCCCAAACTGGTGCCGCATCGCGGGCGTATTTAACTTCGTCGTTCGAAACACCGGCAGCAACCATTGGCCACACCATGGCGTCGCGGCTAACGATGAAGTCGATCACCACTGGACGGTCGTTAGTTTCGATGGCAAGTTTGATGGCGGCGTCGATTTCTTCTTCCTTTTCCACGCGAATTCCGAGGCAACCATAAGCTTCGGCTAGTTTCACGAAGTCTGGAATCATGAGCGAGTCAGTTCCGGTGTGAAGGTCAGTGTTTGAGTAACGCTTGTCGTAGAACAGGGTTTGCCACTGGCGAACCATTCCAAGACTCGAGTTATTGATGATGGCAACCTTGATTGGGATGTTATTGATCGCACAGGTAACAAGTTCCTGGTTGGTCATCTGGAAACAGCCGTCACCGTCGATTGCCCAAACTAGGCGTTCTGGCTGAGCAACCTTGGCACCCATTGCAGCTGGAACCGAGTAACCCATGGTTCCGGCGCCGCCAGAGTTTAGCCAAGCGTTTGGTCGCTCATATTTGATGAACTGAGCAGACCACATCTGGTGCTGACCGACGCCAGCAGCGTAGATGGCCTCAGGTCCGGAAATTTCTCCGATGCGCTTGATAACCGCCTGCGGCGAAAGCTTTCCATCTTCTGGCTCGTCGTGACCTAGTGGATAGTTCTTGACCAAGAGGTCAACGGTCTTCCACCACTCGGTGAGGTCTTGCTTCTTGGAAGCGTAAATCTTCTTCAACTCTGCGGTTAGCTCTGGAAGAACTTCCTTGAGGTCACCCACGATTGGTACATCGGCGTGACGAATCTTGCCAATTTCCGCTGGGTCGATATCCACGTGAACAACCTTGGCCTCAGGAGCGAAGCTCTTGGCATCACCGGTGACGCGGTCGTCAAAACGTGCACCGAGGGTGATTAGCAAGTCGGAGCGCTGCAAACCGATTACGGCAGGAACGGTTCCGTGCATGCCAGGCATACCCAGGTTTTGCTTGTGAGAATCAGGGAAAGCTCCGCGAGCCATCAGTGTGGTGATTAGTGGTGCACCCACAAGTTCGGCAAGTTCCAAAAGTTCCTTTGAAGCACCTGCGCGAATGATTCCGCCACCAACATAGAAAATTGGCTTCTTGGATGCTGCGATCATTTCGGCAGCTGCCTGAACCTGCTTACCGTGCGGCTTGGTGACTGGCTTGTAACCGGCCAGTTCAACCTTTGGTGGCCAGGAGAAGTCAAACTTCTGGTTCTGGGCATCCTTGGTGATGTCAACTAGCACAGGGCCAGGGCGTCCGGTGGTGGCAATCAGGTACGCGGCCGAAATAACTTCAGGGATGTCATTGGCGTCGGTAACCAGGAACGAGTGCTTGGTGATCGGCATCGTGATTCCAACGATGTCGGCTTCCTGGAATGCGTCGGTACCGATTAGGTGCGAACCAACCTGACCGGTAATGGCTAGTAGTGGAACTGAGTCCATGTGAGCATCAGCGATGGCGGTAACCAGGTTGGTTGCTCCAGGGCCGGAAGTTGCAATGCACACGCCAAGACGACCGCTAGCCGAAGCATAGCCTTCGGCAGCGTGACCTGCACCCTGTTCGTGACGAACCAGGATGTGGCGAATCTTTTTAGAATCCATGAGCGGGTCGTAGGTTGGCAAGATTGCGCCACCCGGCAAACCGAAAACGGTGTCGACACCTAGAAGCTCCAGGCTGCGAATAATCGCCTGTGCTCCGGTAAGAACCTCTTTAGACATTTATTAACCTCGTTAGTGAAACCGTTGAAAAGCGAATTGCCCAGTCTTTCTTACGGGCATCCAACTCTTCTGGCTCAACGAGTAGTTCGAGCGAACGAGCTGCGATGTTGACTCGAATCAAGTCGCCATCGCGCACCAGAGCAATTGGTCCACCATCGGTGGCTTCTGGTGCAATGTGTCCGATGCAAAGGCCGGTTGTGCCGCCTGAGAATCGTCCGTCTGTTAATAGTAGAACATCTTTACCCAAACCGGCACCCTTAATTGCTGCGGTGATGGCCAGCATCTCGCGCATACCTGGGCCACCCTTTGGTCCTTCGTAGCGAATAACCACAACGTCGCCCTTGGCAATCTTGCCTTCGGTAAGCGCGTCCATGGCGGCACGTTCGCGCTCGAAAACACGGGCTGGGCCGGTGAAGTCGTCTAGGTCAAAGCCTGCGGTTTTCACAACGGCGCCCTCAGGTGCCATTGATCCGCGAAGAATTGCAATTCCGCCGGTCTTGTGAAGCGGGTTGGTTAGTGCTCGGATGATCTTGCCGTCAGGGTCTGGTGGGTTGATCGAAGCTAGGTTCTCGGCAACAGTCTTGCCGGTAACAGTTAGCGCGTCGCCGTGGATTAGGCCTGCATCAAGCAGAGCCTTCATAACCACAGGAACACCGCCAACGCGGTCAACATCGGCCATAACATACTGACCGAATGGCTTCAGGTCGCCAAGGTGAGGAACCTTATCGGCGATGCGATTGAAGTCGTCCAAGGTCAAATCAACATCGGCTTCGTTCGCGATTGCGAGCAGGTGAAGCACAGCGTTGGTTGAACCACCGAAAGCCATGACCACTGCGATAGCGTTCTCGAAAGCCTTCTTGGTGAGAATGTCTCGAGCGGTGATGCCAAGCTTCAAAAGGTTGACCACTGCCTCACCCGATCGGTGCGCCCAGTTGTCGCGGCGGCGGTCTGCGCTTGGAGGCGAAGCTGAACCTGGAAGGCTCATGCCCAGCGCCTCGGCAGCTGAAGCCATGGTGTTAGCGGTGTACATGCCACCACAAGCACCTTCACCAGGACAGATTGCCTTCTCAATGCGAGTTAGGTCTTCCTGAGACATGTTTCCGGCCTTGCAAGCACCAACCGCCTCGAAGGCGTCGATGATGGTTACCTGCTTCTCGGTACCGTCTTCCAGACGAACCCAGCCGGGTGCAATGGTTCCCGCGTAAAGGAAAACCGAAGAAAGGTTTAGGCGAGCAGCCGCCATAAGCATGCCGGGTAGCGACTTGTCGCAACCGGCTAGAAGTACTGAGCCGTCGAGGCGCTCGGCTTGCATTACGGTCTCAACCGAGTCGGCAATTACCTCACGGGAAACCAGCGAAAAGTGCATACCCTCGTGACCCATTGAGATGCCGTCCGACACGGAAATGGTTCCAAACTCAAGCGGGTAACCGCCCGCAGCGTGAACACCGGTCTTCGCTGCGTCGGCTAAGCGATCGAGCGAAAGGTTACAAGGAGTGACCTCGTTCCAAGAGCTGGCAACACCGATTTGTGGCTTTACCCAGTCTTCATCGCCCATGCCAACGGCACGCAACATTCCACGAGAAGCGGTTTTTTCGATGCCATCGGTTACGTCGCGGCTTCTTGGTTTGATATCTGGAGACATAAGAACAAGTTTAGTATTTGATTCATGACTATGAGCAGGCAGTATCGCGATGGGGCGCTCGTCGACAAAGACTTTCCTCTTGACAAAATTGATGAACACTTCAAAGGTGGCAGTGCGGTTTGGTATGACCTTCTGAACCCAACCTCCGACGATTATCGTATTTTGGCCGATGAACTTGGCCTTCACGAACTTGCCATCGAGGACTCAATCAAGGGCGGCCAGCGCGCCAAAATCGACCACTACGACAGTCATCTCTTCATCAACCTTTACCAGGCAAACTTCCCCACCGATACGCCAGAAGTCGACCTGGCGGAATTGGCAATCTTCGTCACCAAGAATGCGGTTATTACGGTTCGTCAGAATGACGAATTCCGAATGGACGATGTGATCAAACGCTGGGATGAATCTTCAGAGCTGGCTCACTACGGCGTTGCATTTCTACTTTGGGGCATCTTGGACGTCGTCATTGATGACTATTTCAAGGTAATCGAGCGCCTAGACGACGAACTTGAGGAATTAGAAGACCTCCTTTTCCAGGCCAAACCAAAAGACACCTCGATTCAGAAGCGCAGTTATCAGTTGCGTAAATCGCTGGTGCTTTTGCGCCGTGCCGCGGTTCCCATGCGCGAGGTGATTAACCCGCTCCTAAAGCACAATGGCGAGATTCTTCACAACGAGATGCTCCCCTACTACCAAGACCTTTACGACCACATCATGCGAGTAGCCGACTGGACCGACAGCCTTCGCGATCTAGTAACCACGCTGTTGGAAACCAACCTGACCTTGCAGGGAAATCGCATGAACATGATCATGAAGCAGGTGACCAGCTGGGCCGCCATAATCGCTGTACCAACCGCCATTACCGGATACTACGGGCAGAACATTCCTTACTGGGGTTTCGCAGAAGCCGCCGGGGTTTGGACTTCAAATATTCTGATTGTGGGCATCTCCGGTGCGCTCTTTTGGGCCTTTAAAAAGCGCGACTGGTTGTAGCCTGAAGGTATGGCAGAAACCACCCCAGAAGCCTTAACCGGCCTTGCCCTCTATACGCACGCCGCCGAAAAGTCGGCGTCAGCTGTCATCGATGCTTACTCGACCTCTTTTGGTACTGCCGTTTCGCTTCTTGCTCCGCAATATCGCCAGCACGTGGCAAACATTTACGCACTGGTTCGTATCGCCGACGAAGTGGTCGACGGTTCAGCAGCAGAGGCGAAAAAGGCTGGCGGAAGTGTTGACCCGGCAGCTGCCATCGACGAACTTGAGAAAGACGTTTACCGTTCGCTTCGTTCTAAGTATTCGACCAACCTCATCGTTCACGCATTCGCCAAGACTGCCAACGAGGCCGGCATCGGTCGCGACCTAATAAAGCCGTTCTTCGACTCAATGCGAACAGATCTTTGGAAAACCAAACACGATCAGCGTTCCTTC
>JBJORE010000012.1:0-14306 GCA_046049565.1 Actinomycetota bacterium | reverse complement strand
TGCCACTCAGGTTTCCGCGGTCGTCAAAGTTTTCACCCGTTGCAATGCGCTTACCGTCGATGGTTTGAAGTTTGGCTTCAAAGGCTGGCTCACCAGCCACGGCTGGGTCGAAGGTTGCCTTCACGTCGTAGTAAGAAGCCGAAACGAACGCCATACGTTCACGTTCACGCTCGACTACCAAACGAACGGCAGGAGACTGAACGCGGCCGGCACTCAAACCGCGGTTGATTTTGCGCCAAAGAACTGGCGAAATCTCATAACCAAACAGTCGGTCAACAATGCGTCGAGTTTCTTGGGCTTCAACTAGATCATTGTCTAGCGAGCGAGTGTGCTCGAGGGCGCCTTGAATTGCTTCCTTGGTGATTTCGTGGAAGACCATTCGCTTCACTGGCACCTTTGGCTTCAACACCTCAAGGAGGTGCCAAGCAATCGCTTCGCCTTCGCGGTCTTCATCGGTTGCGAGGTAAAGCTCATCCGCGGTTTTCAGCGCTGCCTTGAGGTCGCTGATTGTTTTCGCTTTGCCTGCGGTGATGCCATAGTAAGGAGTAAATCCGTTGTCTACGTCGACTGCGAACTTTCCAATTGAAGTCTTCTTCAATTCTTTAGGAACGTTTTTTGGTTCAACCAATTCGCGAATGTGGCCGACCGAAGCGAGCACGGTGAAGTCATCGCCAAGATACTTGGAGATTGTTTTCGCCTTTGCCGGAGACTCGACAATGACTAGTTTTTGACTGGTTGCCAAAGGATTCCTTACTACCGTGCTGAAACTGCATATAAGAGGTAAATATTCTTACCACGTCGGTATGACCTTACGACAGGGTCAGACAATTGCGCAAGAAGGGTAAACCTGAGTCGTGAAAAACGCTAGCCAGGCTCACCCGCCCTGGCTTTTGAACTCAAGCCATCTTTGCTCACCGTAATCAAGACATCGTTGCCAAGAATTTCACAAGCAGATACAGGTGCCAGGTCTCTGGCTACTTCGCAAGGATAACCAGCTACCAATCCCCTCAAGGCGTCCGCCGCAGCAATTGCGGCGGCGTCAGCGAGCGCATTCAACCTGACCTGATCCACATAAATGTTCCCGAGACGAAACATGAGCAAGGTAACTCCTACTATTGCCGTGACCATCCCCAAGGCCAGAACAGTTCCAGCACCTCGCTCACTCACAAGCCCAGTCGGTGAGCGCATTGTTTCTCCCTGATTGAAATAATTAGGTCTCGGGATTTGGAAACGCAGACCATGTTTCCTTCAACGTTCGCTCCCAGGATTGCCTCTCCCCTGGCTGCTGCTCTGGCCAGCCCGGCAACCTCGACTACTAGAGCGACACGCTCCGCCTGTATTTCTAGGACTTGCACTGCGAAACTCAACACAAGTAACACCGCCGGAAGGGCAATAGCGAGTTCCGCAGTAACCGTTCCTCGGTCACTATTCAGACCCGGCACTCAGAGCCTTCATCACTAGGTCGTAAAGCAAAGCCTTCACTTCTTCGCTGCGCATAATGACTACCAGCAAGCCTGCGAAACCGACGGCGGCCATGGTGGCAATGGCATATTCAGCGGTGGCGGAACCTGATTCTGTTTTCAAACTTATAAATTTTCTTTTCACATCTCAATTGAGCGATAAATTCAATTGCTTTCCAGCTGACAAGAATATTTGTGAATAACTCGTGTCGAGGATTCGTTAGCGCCTCTTACGGTCCCGGCCGGAAGTGGCATTTACAATAAACTTGACTAAACCCGACGTGGCAAGTGAACACGCCGTGCAGAAGGACTTCCAGTATGAAAAAGCAGATTCGTCTGAACCTCATTTTCCACACTTCTGGAAGACACGATGCGGGTTGGAAAACTTTCGAAGATCCAACTACCTTGATCGATGACATCGACCACCAAATTGAGTTTGCCAAACTCGCGGAAGACGCCAAATTTGATGCGATTTTCCTTCCCGACACCCCCGCCGCACTGGGCACTAGCTTCCTTCGTAAACCAAGACGAGGGTTGGATCCGGCTGTTACTCTGTCCGCGATTGCAATGCACACGAAACACCTTGGTCTCATTTGCACCGCACAATCTTTGCAAGGCCACCCGTACCTGGTAGCTCGCTCTATCGCGAGTCTGCACCACGCGAGCAAAGGTCGTGCCGGTTGGAACATTGTCACCAGCCAGGACGAATACATGCTCAAGGCACTTGGTCTTCCTCCTGAGGACAAACTTGACCGCGAGCAGCGCTATGCGAAGGCTTCTGAATTTGTTGAGATTGTGACCGGCTTATGGGATTCGCTTCCAAAAGAGGCAATCGTTGCAGACAAAGAAAACGATGTCTACATCGATCCAGCCCTAACTCACCCGATCGACTATGAGGGCGACTATTACAAATCTCAGGGTGTTCTGCAGCTGACCGGTCGATACGAGGACGAGCGGCCTCTGCTGTTTCAGGCCGGCATCTCGCCAGAGAGTCGTAAGTTCGGCGCCAAGTATGCCGATGCCCTTTTCACCTCGCAACCAAACCTCGAAAAAGATCGCGCCTTTTACCAGGAGGTAAAGGGTTATGCGGAGAGTTATGGGCGTAACCCAGACCACCTGTTAGTAGTGCCAGGCCTTTATGCCGTGGTTGCCGAGAGCGATGCTCAGGCTCGCAAGAACAAGGCAGAGATTGACGAACTAATGGACCTGGGTTTCTTGATTAGACAACTATCTGGTCAGGTGGGGATTCCGGTGGAAGAACTTGACCCAAACAAGCCACTACCTGTTGAACTTTTTGACAAGATTCCAACCGACGATGAAGTGATTCAGTACCGTCGAAACGACATCGGTGGTGTTGCGCAGGCAAATGGTTTTACCGTCAAGCAATTGGTGCACCACAACCTAACTAGAGGTCAACGCACCATCTTTGGTACACCTGAGCAGATTGCCGACACCATTGAGGAGTGGGTTGACACGAATGTCGGCGACGGCTTCAACGTCAACGCCTACATCCAACCTTTGGGTGTAGAGCGCTTCAAGGATGTTATAACCGAGTTGCAGAATCGCGGTCGCTACCGCAGGGACTACGACCACACCACATTCCGTGAAAACTACGGTTTACCGTCGAGTTCGATCAGGAAATAGTCGAATCCAAGCTTTTGCCAGTTATTGGCTTTGAACTAGAGCTACTCCTACCGGCACGATTGCGATCAGAACAAACGCTGGAAGAACGGTCAGCCCGAGCGGCCATAGCACTGCCACCGAACCCTTGTGTATTTTCATACGGTCTCGGTTGAATTGCTCGAGCCGCAAGTTATCGGCTCGATCCGCTACAAGTTGACTCAATGCGATTCCCGAACTCAAACTGATTTCTTGTAATTCCGCTGTATCGAGGTTTCCTACTAAGTTCGCCGCAATCGATAACGGAAGACCTGCTTGGAGCCCAATACCCAAGGCGTCCAGCAGAATCCCAGGGTCGGCTGATTCTGGTTCGCTCTTTTTGAGGATGCGACTGGTCCAACTGTTTCCCAGCCAAAAGAGCCCGAAACCGACTACCAAACTCAACCAAACCATCGATGAAGTTGCTAGCGCCCCAAAAATAGGAATACCAGCAATCCCTGCACCGAAGAAAACAAGCATTGGAAGCGAGAGCACCAAACGGCTGCTAGCTTTTGGCCCGGCCACGGCAAGTTCCAACTCGTGAACGGTTTGTTCTCGCACCGCCAACACTTTGGCAAACCGGTCAAGAGTCTTGGCTATGGGACCTCCGGCCTTGCGAGTCACATCGAGTAGCAGGCTTAGGTCTTTAGCCGTTCGGTCACCGAACTGGCTGGCATCAATTTCAATCGGGTGCCCAGCGCGAATAAGTTCGGCGTACTGGCGCAGAGTTCTGGCCTCAGTGCTCAAGTTTCGTCACCAACTTCGATTCCCGAGTGAGTTCAAAACTGGAAATGTTGGTGATGTTTATGCCTCTCAGTCTTGACCCGAGCGAGATAACCCGGTCGAAGGCGCTGGCAGCAAGATGTGCTGTGGTCGCAGGTGATAAACCTCCCAGTAACCCGATGCCAATTAATCTGGCGGGTACGTCCTCGGCACGATTGGAATGGATAGTGGTTGCCGAACCGCGATGACCACTGTTCAACGCTTGCAGCATTGGCACTAGCTCGGTTCCGCGGACTTCACCAACCACAATTCGATCAGGCTTCATTCGAAGTGACTCAATAACTAACCGTTGAAGATCGATGAGCCCGGCTCCATCCGTGTTGGCCTGGCGGGTTTGCAGACTCACCACATTGGGAACCGTGAGCTCTAGTTCTGCGACATCTTCCACACTCACTATTCGCTCACTTCTAGCCAATTCCAGCATCGCCCTCAGGAGTGTGGTTTTACCACTTCCCGTTCCGCCGCAAATAATGAAGTTTGACTTGCCGTGAACTAAGTCTTCGAGAACACCCAGCCAACGGTTTGGGTTATCGAGAAGAGTTGTAAGTGCCTGGCGGCTCGATTGATGTTTACGAATTGAAACGTGTACTCGTTCTCCACCCAGCGGCAAGGCCAAATGGTAACGAAGGGAACCCACGGCAATGTCTGCAAACGGGCAGGAGTAATCAAGGCGGCGCCTGGCCGAGGCTGCCAAGTCTGTGGAAAATGAAACTAGTTCAGCTTCCGATGCGAAGGGGTTTTCGATTTGACGCCATGTGCCGTGAACATTCGCAAAGGCGAATAAATGACCATTAAGCACCAAATCGCTCAATCCGTCCATTTCAAGCAGTTTGTTTAGCTTGGATTCCGTCATGGAAAAATGTTGCCAGAGTGGCTAGATGCATTGTAAATACAGGGAAAACCTGTGGAAAAGTGCCTCTTAAAGTTAGGGGGCGGCAGGCTCTGGGGGAGGGCCTGCCGCCGGCGATACCAAATTGGGGGGAACTGGTATCGCGGTCGCTACAAGAGCGACATTTATTACATTACAGCGCGTTTCCCTAACGATGTAGTGTTTTTGGGCAAATTCGCAGGTTTAATCTGGCAGTATGTTCGCTAGCGACAAACGATGTTGTTTGTCACTTTGATACATGGAGAACGACAAAGATGTCTGACAACAAAAAATATGCCCCAACCAGCGAATTCCAGGCAAATGCAATCGCAAAGCCGGAACTATATGCACAAGCAAAAGCAGATCGACTAGGTTTCTGGGCCGAGCAAGCCAAATCACTGCACTGGCACAAGCCATTTACCGAAGTCCTCAACTGGTCGCACGCTCCCGTTGCTCGTTGGTTCGATGACGGTGAATTAAACGTTGCTTACAACTGCCTTGACCGCCACGTTGAAGAAGGTCGCGGCGACCGCGTTGCTCTCTACTTTGAAGGTGAGCCAGGCGACCGCCGTGCGATCACTTACGCAGAACTAACAGCTGAGGTAAAGAAGGCAGCTAATGTCCTAATTAGCCTTGGAGTGGTAAAGGGTGACCGCGTTGCAATCTACATGCCGATGATCCCTGAAGCCGTAATCACTATGTTGGCTGTCGCCCGTCTAGGTGCAATTCACTCGGTGGTATTTGGAGGTTTCTCCTCGGACGCCTTAGCAACTCGCATTAACGACGCCGACGTCCGTGTCGTGGTCACCGCCGACGGCGGGTATCGCAAGGGCAAAGCATCAGCTCTAAAACCAGCCGTTGATGAAGCACTAGCCGACAACAAGTGCCCTACCGTTGAGCAGGTTTTGGTCGTCAAGCGCACTGGCGAAGCCGTGGCTTGGGGTGAGAAAGACCACTGGTGGCACGATGAGATGGCGAAGGCAGACGCAGAGCACGTGGCTCAGGCTTTCCCTGCCGAGCAGGAACTTTTCATCCTTTATACCTCCGGCACCACCGGAGCTCCGAAGGGTATCCTCCACACTTCGGGAGGTTACCTAACTCAGGCAACCTACACTCACCGCAACATTTTCGATCTTCACCCGGAGACCGACGTTTACTGGTGCACCGCCGACATCGGCTGGATCACCGGCCACTCCTATGTGGTCTACGGCCCATTGGCCAACGGAGCCACTCAGGTAATTTTCGAGGGAACTCCAGATGCTCCGCACCCGGGTCGCTGGTGGGAAATCATTGAGCGCTACAAGGTTTCGATTTTCTACACCGCTCCAACCGCTATTCGTTCGTTCATGAAACTAGGACGGGAAATCCCAGACAAGTTCGACCTTTCATCGCTTCGTGTGCTTGGTTCGGTCGGTGAACCAATCAACCCTGAGGCATGGATTTGGTACCGAGATGTCATCGGTGGCGGCAAGTGCCCGATCGTTGACACCTGGTGGCAGACCGAGACCGGCGCAATCATGGTCTCCCCTCTTCCTGGAGTTACTTCACTAAAGCCTGGTTCAGCCCAAACTCCGGTTCCTGGAATCGAAATCAAAATTGTGAACGACGAAGGCAAGGAAGTTGAACGCGGTGAAGCTGGTCTACTAACCATCACCGAACCTTGGCCTTCAATGCTGCGCGGTATTTGGCGTAACCCAGGTCGTTTCCACGAGGCTTACTGGTCCAATTTCGAGGGTCAGTACTTTGCCGGTGACGGTGCCAAGTGGGACGAGGACGGCGACCTTTGGTTGCTAGGACGAGTCGACGACGTTATGAACGTTTCCGGTCACCGCCTATCAACCGCCGAGATTGAGTCTTCGCTGGTTGGACACCCTTGGGTTGCCGAGGCGGCAGTGGTTGGTGCCAAGGATGAAATCACCGGTCAGGCCGTTGTAGCCTTTGTGATTCTGCGCCTCGACCAGGTTGAGTCGGCTGGAGAAGCTGAGAACATTTCTAAGATTCTTCGCGAGCATGTTTCGAAGGATATCGGTCCGATTGCTCGACCACGCCAGATCATGGTTGTTGCTGAACTTCCTAAGACTCGTTCGGGCAAGATTATGCGCAGACTACTTCGTGACGTAGCCGAAGACCGCCCAATTGGTGACGTGACTACGCTCGCCGACACCAGCGTGATGAACGTTATCTCGTCGAAGATTGCCGGCGGAGCTACCGACTAGGTTCTTACTTGAACTCGACGATTAGTTCGAGTTCAACCGGGGAGTCGAGGGGAAGCACTGGCACGCCAACAGCACTTCGTGCGTGCTGTCCGGCGTCGCCGAATACCTCACCGAGGAACTCGGAAGCGCCATTGATCACACCTGGCTGGCCTGAGAACTCTGGTACCGAGGAAACGAACCCGACTAGCTTGACCACGCGGGTAACACGGTCTAAGTCACCAATTACCGACTTGACTGCGGCTAGAGCGTTTAGCGCAGCCTGACGTGCGTAACTTTTGGCGTCTTCCGGGTTGACTGTGGCACCAACCTTGCCAGTTTCTGGCAGTTTTCCCTCAATGAAAGGTAATTGGCCTGAGGTAAACACTAGGTTTCCTGAAATAACTGCTGGCACATAGGCTGCCACCGGCTTTGCCAACTCTGGAAGGGGTGAGCCAAGCTCAATTAGGCGGTTTTCAATGGTGCTCATGGTTACCTTTCGTCCAATTCTTTGATGTTA
The DNA here is from genome assembly GCA_046049565.1 of Actinomycetota bacterium. Classification (GTDB taxonomy): domain Bacteria; phylum Actinomycetota; class Actinomycetes; order Actinomycetales; family Microbacteriaceae; genus Rhodoluna. The sequence continues at coordinate 6,824 of JBJORE010000012.1, read as the reverse complement.
CCCGTAGTTTCGGAACTGGCTACTTCTCAGGGAATCTTAAGTTAATAGAAGGTAACCTAGTACATATGTCTGAAAGCAATAAGGGCGAGACCGTATTTAGTCGCATCCTCAAGTTTGTCGGCCTGAACGCCATTGTAGGTGTCCTGGTTTTGGTTTTAACCGCACCTATGATCTTGGTTACCGGAGCTGGTAGCGCTCTCGGCATCGCACTTTTCGACACTCTTCCAGACACCCTAAAGCCAGTGGTAGCAGCTGAGGCGTCGACCCTTTACGGCATTGACGACCAGGGAAATCCAGTCAAAATCAACGACTTTTATGAAGACAACCGAATTTCCATTGCCTTCGAAGACATTTCAGACAACTTCAAGAACGCTGTTATTGCGACCGAGGACCCTCGTTTCTACACCCACGCCGGTGTTGACTACATTTCCCTGATCCGTGCGGGTGTGAACAGTGCAATCAAGGGCGGTGGAGGTCCTGGTGCCTCGACAATTACCATGCAATACGTGCGTAACAACATCGTTGAAACGGCAACACTAAAGGGCGACAAGAAAGCTGCTGACGAAGCCCGGGATCCCAACATTGCGAGAAAATTGCGCGAAATTCGCTACGCCTTAGCTCTCGAACAGAAGTACTCGAAGAAAGAAATTTTTGCAGGCTATGCCAACCTGTCGTTTTTTGGAAACCAGATCTACGGTGTGGAAGCTGCCTCGCAGTACTACTTCGGTAAGAAGGCTAACGAACTAGACCTAGCCGAGGGCGCATTGCTTGCCGGCATGCTTCAATCCCCTAATCAGTACAAGCCCGATGTTCCGGAAAACCTCCCAGGAGCCAAAATCCGTCGCGACTACGTGATTCAGAACATGGCTGATGCCGGTTACATCACTCAGGCTGAGGCAAATGCGGCCAAGGCCGAAGAGATCAAAGTCAACCTCACGATGTTGAACCAGGGTTGTGAAGCTAACCAAGAGACTGCTTACTTCTGCGACTACGTGGTTTGGACGATTCGTAACAGCCCAGAATTTGGTGCAACTTTTGAAGAACGCCAAAACCTGCTTCGACGCGGCGGCCTTGAAATCTACAGCACCATGAACATCAGTCTTCAAAACAAGACCGACGCTACGATCAAGAAGCGTGTGCCGGTGGACGATGCGAACCGTCTAGGTGCCGCCTCGGTTTCGGTCGAGGTTGGAACTGGGCGAGTCCTGGCTATGTCTCAGAACCGCATCTACGACCAAACCTCGTCTGGGAAAAAGGGTCACACCTCGGTTAACTTCAACTCCGACAAGAACTACGGTGGCTCATCAGGCTTCCAGACTGGTTCGGCTTATAAGGTGTTTACCCTAGCCACTTGGCTTCAGGCCGGTAAGCGTCTTGGGGACAAGGTTGATGGTCGAATTCACGAATGGGTACCGGGTGAACTTCCTTCACGCTGTGGCGCATGGGGTGGAAAGTACAAGCCAAAAAACTCGGCTTCTAGAGAACCGACCAACCCGAACATTCTCACCGCAATGTCAATGTCGATCAACACGGCGTTTATGAGCATGGCTTCTCAGCTTGATCTTTGTGACATTCGAGACACCGCGTTGGCTTTTGGTGTTCACCGTGCCGATGGAGGCGAGCTTCAGTACATTCCAGCATCGGTCTTAGGTGTGAATGAAGTTGCACCTCTAACCATGGCAATTGCGAATGCTGCTCTGGCAAACCAGGGTGTTGTTTGCTCACCTATTTCAATCGACCGCGTGGTAGTTCGTTCGAGCGGAAAAGAAATGACCGTCCCGAAGAGCACCTGCACCCAGGCAACAACCCCAGAGGTTGCTGCCGCAACGTTGCACGCAATGCGTGGCGTAATCAAGGGTGGAACCGCCGGTTTGTCTAACACTGGTGATGGCGCCGACATCGCTGGTAAAACCGGAACTACCGATAATTCAGTTCAGACCTGGATGACTGGCTTCTCAAGCAAAGTATCTACAAGTGTTTGGGTTGGAAACGTCACCGGCGATGTTCACCTAGGGCGTGTTTCAACAGGCGGAAAGAGTGCCTACTACGCCCGTCACGATATCTGGCGAACGGTCATGAAGCTTGCCAACAAAATCTACAAGCCAGAGACCATGGCTTCGGTACCAACCGTTTACTCTGGCGCTGGTGGTGCAACTGTTCCAGATGTGACCACCCTTGACCCAACTACTGCCAGTAGCCAGATTCAATTGGCAGATCTGAACTACGAGGTTGTTGTAAACCAGGTACTTTCCGATAAGCCAGCGGGAACAGTGGCTTACACGGTTCCTGGAATCGGCGCCAAGGTAACCCGCGGCACGATCGTGAAGATTTACATCTCAACCGGAGGTGCAGTTATTGTTCCAAGCGATCTGCTTTCGCACGGACCTACCGCCAGTGAGATTATTGCTTGGTTGGCAACTAATGGTCCTCGAGACATTTCTGGTGGTCCGAGCCTTTCGGCAATTGCTTCAAGCGGGCAGCAACCTGGCAACTGTGCTCCAACCGACCGAGTTATCCGTTCGCTGCCAGCACCAGGAGCTCCAACCCAAGCTGGAACGGTAATCGAACTCTTCTGCGGTCAGTAATGCCGATTTTCCTAACGATCGTAGCGATCGCAGTTTTGGCAATTCTTTGGGGTTCGCTTATAGAACGAAATCGGTTCACTGTGGTTCCCCAAGAACTTGCCGTGCTACCGGTAGGTGCCACACCAATCCGCATTTTGCACATTAGCGACCTACACGTTGCCCCATGGCAGAAGCGGAAACTTGCCTGGGTTCGAAATCTCATCAACCTTGAACCAGACCTAGTTATCGACACTGGTGACAATCTCGGACACCGCGACGCCATTCGTCCGACCCTCGAAGCGCTGGAACCCCTACTAAAGGTAAAGGGAGCGTTTGTGAATGGATCAAACGATTACCACGCTCCCGAACTTAGAAATCCGCTTGCCTATTTGAGTAAACCTTCCTCCCCTACCCACAAGGAAGTTTTGCCGACCACTCGCATGACTGATGTTTTTGAGGCTCAGGGTTGGTTGAACTTGAACAACCGTTCCGGTGCACTCACCGTTTCTGGAACTCGAATCGGTTTTCTCGGCCTAGACGATCCCCACGATGAACTTGCCTGGTTTGAAACTCTCGACCAGCAGCGTTCCGATCTTGGCAGCCAAGACCTCATAGTTGGCGTGGCACATGCGCCATACCTGCGGGTTATCGATGAATTCGGCAGTCGCGGAGCCGACCTCGTTCTGGCCGGTCACACTCACGGCGGTCAAGTGTGCTTGCCAAAGTTCGGCGCCTTGATAACCAACTGCGATTTGCCGGCAAAGTTTGCCAAAGGGCTAAGTGAGCATCACATTCAAGGAAGAAAAGTTTGGCTTAATGTTTGTGCTGGGCTTGGAACATCGATTTTCGCCCCGGTGAGGTTCTTCTGCAAGCCAGAGGTGCGCCTGCTGACGCTAGTAGCGAAGGCTTAGCCGCGAGCCCAAACCTCAGGGCCAAGCACAATAAAGTGACCGTTCTTAGAGTCGCAACGTGCTGTGACTTCGGTAACAAAACAGGTGATGTCGCCCACGGTAACCGTTTCATCAGGGTTCAAAGTTTGGGCGAGCGAAGGATCTGCATAGAGACCACTTGTACAGTTGATTTCGCCAGCCTTGTCTGAAGTGAGCTTGAACTGATAACCGTAACTCTGCTTGCAGCCACTTGGTATTTCGATCGCGTCGTATGTGGCATCTGCCTCATTTTGCTCACAGATAGCAAAGCCTTCGTCACCGTTCAGCGTGCACCAAACCGGTCCTCCACCAACCTTGAACGTGTATTCGCCTAAGCCATTATCGAAAACCTTGGGTTCCACGGCCAGGGCACCCTCTTCGGGTGCGGTTGGGATAAGTGCAGGATCAAAAGTTTGAGTCGCCCCAGGTGTATCCGTGGGATTGCTGACAGGGGTGACAGCGCAACCGGTCAAGAATAATGAGAGACCGATAGCTGCAACAGTTAAAAGTTTGCGACCCACAGGCTAAGGATAAAGCCTGAGGGTCGCTAGAACTTGCTAGTTTGCTGGTGTTTTGCTGTTAAAACTCCTTGGCAACCAACTCGGCAATTTCGTAGGTGTTAAGCGCAGCGCCCTTGCGAAGGTTGTCTCCAACTACAAACAACTCGATGCTGTTGGTAAAGTCGAGCGACTGGCGGATTCGACCCACGAAAGTTGGGTCCTGACCTGCCACTAAGTTCGGAGTTGGGTAGACACCGTTGGCTGGGTCATCCATCACTCGAATGGTTGGCTGTTGCTCAAGAACGTCACGAACCTCATCCGGGGTTAGCGGGTTAGCGAAGGTTGCGTGAACCGTTAGCGAGTGGCTTACCTGCACCGGCACGCGAACACAAGAAGCGGCAACCTTAAGGTCAGAAATGCCCAGGATCTTGCGTGATTCGTCGCGAACCTTCATTTCCTCTGACGAGTGCCCTCCGGCCTTCAATGATCCTGCGAAAGGAATAACATTTAGGGCAATTGGAACTGGCCAAGGTGAGTCATTTAGCGACACCCCAGCTGCGTTTAGTGCAGCAGCAACATCTCCAGAAGTCGAACCAAGTGAAGCATCGTTGCCAACTACGCCAAGCTCGGCAGCTAGGCGGTCAATGCCTGCCGCCCCAGCACCAGAAACAGCCTGGTAGGAAGAAACTACAAGTTCCTTCAGAGTCCACTTGCGGTGAAGTGCACCCATGGCAGCCATCATGGTCAAGGTGGTGCAGTTCGGGTTGGAAATGATTCCCAACGGACGATTTGCAGCCTGCTCAGGGTTTACCTCAGGAACCACTAGTGGAACCTGGTCATTCATACGGAAAGCACCCGAGTTGTCGATGGCAACAGCACCGCGCTCGGCGGCGATTGGAGCCCAAACTTCCGAAACCTCATCAGGAACATCGAACATCGCGATGTCGATTCCGTCGAAAGCCTCAGGCGAAAGGGCAACCACGGTTAGCTCTTCACCGTGCACGGTGATCTTCTTGCCGGCCGAACGAGCTGAGGCAATCAGGCGAATCTCTCCCCAGATGTTCTCGCGGTTGTTGAAAATGTCAATCATCACGGTGCCCACAGCACCGGTTGCTCCAACTAGGGCAATGTTTGGTTTTTTACTCAACTTAAGTTCTCCTCTACTAGAGATTTAGCGGCCGGTGCCGGCGTAGACAACTGCTTCAATCTCGCTGTCTAAGCCAAACGCGGTGTGGATTGCGCGGGCAGCGTCGTCCGCTTCGTCAATGTCGGTAACCACCGAAATGCGAATTTCTGAAGTCGAGATCATCTCGATGTTGATTCCAGCCTTAGCCAAAGCGTTGAAAAGTGTCGCCGAAACTCCAGAGTGGGTGCGCATGCCGGCACCAACTACCGAGATCTTGCCAATCTCGTGGTCAACTTCAAGTTCGCGGTAACCAAGTGATGCCTGCTTCGATTCCAGCGCTGAAACAACCTTCGCCGCGTCGCCCTTAGGAAGAGTGAACGAAATGTCAGAAACCTTATCGTCCACGTCAACTCCGGTCGCGGTGTTCTGCACGATCATGTCGATGTTGGCGCCAGCCTCAGCAACTACGTTGAACAATTCGGCAGCCTTACCAGGAAGGTCAGGAATACCAACAACGATGATCTTGGTCTGGCTCTTATCGGTTGCTACGCCCGAAACTACTGACTCTTCCATGCTCTCTCCTTTGTTACCCGAAACAACCCTGGTGCCAGGGTCGGTGCTAAAAGTGGACCGCACGCGCAAGTCAACATTGTGACGGCGTGCAAACTCAACTGCGCGAATGTGCAAAATCTTGGCTCCAGCGGCAGCCAACTCAAGCATCGACTCGACGTCGATTGCATCTAACTTGCGAGCCGAAGGAATCTGGCGCGGGTCAGCGGTGTAAACACCATCTACGTCAGAGTAGATCTCACAAACATCTGCGTTCAAGGCCGCTGCCAGTGCCACTGCGGTGGTGTCCGAACCACCACGTCCGAGAGTAGTAATGTCTCGGGTCTCACGGTTGAAGCCTTGGAAACCAGCGACGATTGCAATGTCGCCTTCGTCCAGAGCTTCACGAATACGGTCGGGGGTAACTTCAGCAATACGCGCGTTACCGTGCTTTGAGTCGGTAACAATTCCAGCCTGAGAACCAGTGAATGAACGCGACTGAGCGCCGGCGGCATTGATTGCCAAGGCGAGCAGAGCCATCGAGATACGCTCACCAGCGGTTAGCAACATGTCGAGCTCACGAGGGCTCGGGTTATCGGTGACCTGGTTGGCAAGATCCATCAGTTCATCGGTGGTGTCGCCCATGGCTGAAACCACTACAACTACCTGGTTTCCAGCCTTTTGAGTCTCAATTACGCGCTTGGCTACGTGCTTAATCTTTTCGGCATCGCCAACGGACGAGCCACCGAATTTCTGCACAATTAGGGCCAAGGCTTAACTCCTAGGTATAGGGGTCAACAGGGAATGTCTTAAAGTCTAGCCGATACCGCTAGTTTGCAGGGCGGCGGCCCGAGAATGCGCGCCCAAGAGTGACTTCATCGGCGTATTCCAAATCTCCACCAACTGGCAAACCGGAAGCCAAACGCGTTACCGGAATACCCATGGAGCTGAGCATGCGTGAAAGGTATGTTGCTGTTGCTTCACCCTCAAGGTTCGGATCGGTTGCCAAAATGACTTCTTTGATATCTGGGTTAGACAAACGAGCCATAAGTTCTTTGATGCGAAGTTGATCTGGACCAATACCCTCAATCGGGCTGATTGCTCCTCCGAGCACGTGATACAAACCACGGAATTCGCGAGTGCGCTCAATCGCTTG
>JBJORE010000011.1:0-20542 GCA_046049565.1 Actinomycetota bacterium | reverse complement strand
TGTGTCAATCGCCAGACCTGGGCCAATAATGCCGTTCCACCAACCCTCAGTCGGGTGTTGTTTGGATGCAGGACCCGTGGCATGAGAGTCTCCGGTTAGCGCATGCATGATTAGTACCGCGTTATCGCCAGCCTCATTTAGAGTTCCCCAGGTTTCGAATGCAAGTTTGGCGTTAACTAGTTCGCGCCCACTACCCGTCTTGAACGAAGGTAGGGGCGCAAACTCGCGGTCACCCGCTGGGTCTCCGTCTCGCCAGGCACCAGAGGCTGGTGGCCTGCCAACTAGTTGTCGGCTTTGTTCATCGGTGATGAACGCAGACGGGACGGAGTCCTCAGAGGATTGAAATTCCAACTACTTCTTAGCCGCCTCGAAACCGGTCTTTAGATCGGCAATTAGGTCATCAACCGACTCAAGTCCGACCGAAAGACGGACTAGACCTGGAGTTACACCGGTGGTCAGCTGCTGCTCAGGAGTGAGCTGCGAGTGAGTGGTGCTGGCTGGGTGGATGACGAGTGAACGCACATCTCCGATGTTAGCAACGTGGCTGAATAGTTCGAGAGAATCTACGAACTTTGCACCTGCGGTTACGCCGCCCTTGATCTCGAAGGAGACGATCGCGCCGGCACCCTTTGGTGCGTACTTCTTGGCAGCCTTGTGCCACTTCGAACTCTTTAGCCCGGCATAGTTCACCGACACTACCTGTGGGTGCTTGTCTAACCATTCCGCAAGCTTCTGTGCGTTCTCAACGTGACGCTCGATACGTAGGCTCAAAGTTTCGATGCCCTGAATAAGCTGCCAAGCACTTGCTGGAGCGATGGCTGCACCTAGGTCGCGAAGACCCTGAACGCGAGCCTTGATGATGTAGGCGATGCCGTCGCCGAGTGCTGCGGTGTAATTTACGCCGTGGTACGAAGGGTCCGGTTCGGTTAGGCCTGGGAACTTGTCGCTCTTCGACCAGGCAAACTTACCGCCGTCAACGATTGCACCAGCAACAACGGTGCCGTGGCCACCGAGGAACTTGGTAGCCGAGTGAACCACGATGTCTGCGCCATGCTTCAGCGGCTGAACTAGGTATGGAGTAGCAACGGTGTTGTCGACAATTAGCGGGACACCGTTTTTGTGTGCAACGTCGGCGACACCCTGGATGTCTAGGATGCTGACCTTCGGGTTACCAATCGTCTCCGCAAAGAAAAGCTTGGTGTTTGGGCGAACCGCAGCAGCCCATTCCTTCAGGTTGTCTTGGTCTTCAACAAAGGTGGTCTCGATGCCAAGCTTTGGAAGGGTGTACTTGAAGAGGTTGTAGGTTCCGCCGTAGATGGTCGACGAAGCCACAATGTGGTCACCAGCCTCAGCGATGTTCAAGATTGCCAGGGTTTCGGCAGCCTGACCCGATGCAAGCAGTAATGCTGCGGTTCCACCCTCGAGTGCTGCAATGCGCTTTTCTGCCACGTCCTGAGTCGGGTTCATGATTCGGGTGTAAATGTTTCCAAACTCAGCAAGACCAAACAACTTGGCGGCGTGCTCGCTCGAGTTGAAGGTGTACGCGGTGGTCTGATAAATCGGAGTTGCGCGTGAGTTGGTGGTTGGGTCTGGTGCTGCGCCGGCGTGAATCTGCGCGGTCTCAAAGCCCCACTTTGCTGGATCGTTGCTCATTTTTGCTCTCTCTTTTTGTTGTGCAGGTTTATACAAAGGTATGGATAACCTCACCAATCAGCAAAGAAGGGCTGAAATGGTTCGTAACAAACGTTTACTGGTTCAGGGTGTCAATCGCCATCGCCGCCAAGAATGCGGCGCCCAATGGCAGCACGTCGTCGTCGAAGACTGCTCTATTGCTGTGGTTGCTCGGAGCTGTTCGAGGGTCAACGCCATCTGGAGCGGCGCCCATGAAAATGAACGCGCCAGGAATCTCCTCAAGCACCGAAGCGAAGTCTTCACCGCCAGGAATTGGGTTCGGCATATCCCAGTAACGACCCTCACCAAACAGTTCACCGATAATCTTGCGGCTTCGAAGCACAGAATCGGGATCATTCATGAGCACCTTGCTCGCCGGCATCCATTCAATTGAAACTTCAACCCCAAAAGCTTTGGCCTGACCTTCGAGAACATCTGCCACCACAGAGCGAATCAAGTTGCTGTGGTTTTCACTGAAGGTTCGAACTGTGGCACCGAAGCTAGCGGTCTCTGGAATCACGTTTTCAGTGTGGTCATCGCCGGCCTTAACCCAACCAACATTCACCACCACGTCGTCGAAGACGTCTAGACGCTTATTGATTGTGCTCTGCAGAGTGGCGATGGACTGTGCCATTGGAGAGATTGGATCTTTCGAAAGCCAAGGCATCGAACCGTGACCACCTGCGCCCTTGAAGGTCGCAATGAAACCGCCGGCGGCCGCCATTAGTGGGCCAGGACGAGCGCCAAACATACCCTTTGGGTAGACACTGAAGACATGGACGCCATATGCAGCAATCGGCTTGGAGCCAGAAACCAGGTGCATTTTCTGCTCAAGCATTCGATCAGCACCAGCCAAGCCTTCTTCGCCCGGCTGGAACCAGACGACTACATCGCCGTGTAGTTCGTCTTTGTGTTGGTTCAGCAGCTTGACCGCACCTATCCCCATCGAAATGTGAAGGTCGTGACCACAGGCATGCATGAACCCGTTAGTCGAAGCGTAATCAAGGCCGGTTTCTTCAATTACTGCCAAGGCGTCCATGTCGGCACGTAACAAAACGGTTGGACCAGGTTTTTCGCCCCTAATAAGAATTGCGGCTGCCGTCATGCCTTCGCCCAGGAATACCTCGCCAAGACCCTCAATCTCGATCAGCACACGTTTGAGGGTGTTTGGTAAATCAAGCCCAAACTCAGGGTTCTGATGTAGGTCACGACGAATCGTTCTCATCTCTTCAGATAACGCTGCAGCGTCTGCAACCAAGTCATGTAAATTCACGGTAAAACCTGCCCTTCACCAGACAGCATACAGCCGCAACTTGGTTAGTCTTGAGGAGTGTTCTTCGAGCAAATGCACCCAACTTGGCAGTACGCCTTAGGCGATTGTCGTGACTTACTTTTGCTCATGGAAGTAACGCTTGCTGGTGAGAGTCGTCCTTACATGCCAATCGATCAAAGAATCATGAGGGCCTTTGAAGGCAGCATGAACGATGTGAAGGTCCTGTTGATTGGCCAAGACCCATACCCAACCGAAAACGTTGCCATCGGACTTTCTTTCGCTATCGACCTCGAGGTGACCGAAACGCTACCCCGAAGCCTTCAAAACATCCTCAAAGAGGTAAAAAGCGACCTGGGTAGCAGAGTTAAAACTGGGGGAGACCTCACCAAATGGGCCGATCAGGGTGTCTTGCTTCTAAATCGCCATCTAACTGTTCCCGTCGGCGAGGCAAGTGGTCACGATGAACTCGGATGGAACCGATTCACCGACAAAGTTGTAGAGGCGCTCGCGAAACATCACGGCGAAAAACTTGTGGCAATACTCTGGGGAAAACAAGCGGCAGAGGTTGAACCGCTGCTTGGGAAAGCCCAGATAATCAAGTCTGCCCACCCAAGCCCACTTTCGGCTTCTCGAGGATTCTTCGGCTCCAAACCATTCAGTAAAACAAACGAAGCCCTAAAGGCAGTTGGGCGCAAACCAGTGAAGTGGGATAGCTAATGGCACTTGATTCAGAATCACGCTGGCGCTTAGTTCGCAAGCTAAAGGCGCAGCCAATTGAACCGGAAACCGAGAACATTGTGCGGGAGGCGACTGTTGAAGACCTCGCTCAGGTCATGGAAATCTACAACTACTACATCCTCAATAGCGTCATCACCTTCGACGTTGATGCCATGAAGTTGGACGAGTGGAAATCTAAGTTCGAATACCTTCAGGGACTAAAGCTTCCGTTTATTGTGGCGCAAAGCCCAACGGGTCAGATTCTCGGATTCGCCTATCTAGCTCCTTGGCGCCAGAAGGCTGCCTACCGTCGCACGGCTGAAAACACAATCTATCTCAAACCATCGGCCAAGGGAAAGCGCCTTGGTACGTTGCTCATGAAAGACCTCTTGGCGAGAGGTAAGAAGGCTGGGCTCCGCGAAGTCGTCGCAGTAATTTCCGATCGCGGAACCGAGGCATCTATTGCTATGCACAAGAAGTTTGGCTTCGAGGAACACGGACGCCTTGCCAAAGTTGGTTTCAAGCTCGGTAAATGGGTCGGCGTAGTCATGATGCAGAAGTCTCTTTAACCCAGAGAATTCACAGAAATCAGCCATAACCTAGACCTATGAAACTTCGGGGTATTTCAGTCGTGGCTTTGCTTGCCGTGTGCGCAAGCTTGCTAGCAGCAGCCCCAGCAAACGCGGTAACGCGAAACCTCCCAAATGCCAACTCACCAACCAATGCCGTGGGCTTGATTGTGACCTACAAAGCCGGTGTCTCTTTACTGGCGCCAAATGGGGAACCCACCGGTGAAAACTTTGCCGGTGTTGAGCTTGGCGCACCGGTTCAAATGGGCGAGCGAATGGCGGCCGTTCCATTCGAGAACGATCTGACCGACAGCGAAGCCAGGGAAGCACTAGCAGGGATTCAAAACGACCCACGCGTGGAATCGGCGCAATTTAATGAATTCGTCGAGATGGCGACCGTCAGAAGCGCACCCATTTCGTCGCAGATTTTTCCTTCAAATGAACCAGTACAACTTCCGATTGTTATTCGTACTGCAGTGAAGCCTGCGTCTCTTGCACCAATTTCTGCTCAGGATGCATGGTTATCGGGCACCACGGAGCGAGTCACGGTTAGCTGGGCCAAAGCATTGGCGGGGTACAGCGGCACAGTAATTGGCTACCGAGTTCAGATTTACGCATCCGGAGCCTGGCGCACCCTGAAAAGCCTTACATCCGCCAGTGCTCGAAGTTACACCACGACCACAAGTTATTTGAAAGCGGGAACGCAGTCGCGCTTCCGAGTTGCAGCGATCACCAAGCGCTACAGCAAAACTTACGTTGGTTACTACAAATACGTTTATGTAACGCCAACCACTTTGCCTCAGGTGCGAGATGTGCTGACTCTTCGAAACAATCTGACTCAACTACAGGCATCATGGACTAACTACGCAACCGCTTGGGAACGCGGCGGTTTGGAAGTTTCGTACTCTGTTGTGGTTAGGAAACCGGACAACTCTGAGGTTCCGTGCGTTGTAACTTCACCAAACAACTGCACTGTTAGCAATTTGCAGAGTGGAACCACCTACACGGTTTCTCTTGTAGTTACTAATGCCCGTGGTTCGGTAAGTCTCAACAAGAATTTGCTTTTCAATGCACCAGCACCTGTGAATGCCAGTGCTAATACTCACTATTCAAAGCAGTGGTATCTAAAGTCATCAGAAAACTACTCCGCAAAAGTCAGCGAAGCTTGGACAACCGAGTCTGGCTTGGATGAGGTAATTGTGGCGGTTCTTGACACCGGCTACACCGATCACTCCGACATTCCAAGTAGTTCAATTCTTCCTGGCTACGATTTCATCTCGTCCGCTAGCAGCGCTAACGATGGTAATGGTCGTGACTCCGATGCTCACGACGCTGGAGACTATTCAGGAAACGAAAACTCCTCATGGCATGGTACCCACGTTGCCGGAATTATTGCCGCGGCCGACAACGCTCAGGGCGTAGTCGGAATTGCGCCACATGTAAAGATCCTGCCAGTTCGTGTTTTGGGTGCTGATGGAGGAACAACAGCCGACATTATTTCCGCCATTTACTGGGCCGCGGGAATTCACCGCTCGGGCGTTGCCGATAACCCTAATAAGGCCTCGGTTATAAACATGTCCATCGGCGGTCAAAGCAATGGATGCGATGCAGGCACAGAGGCTGCCTTAGCGGCTGCCAAAGCGGCCGGGATCACTGTGGTAACCGCCGCTGGCAACGACAATTACCTTGCGTCACAGAGCTATCCAGGTAACTGTTACCCAACTATCAATATCGGCTCAAGCGGTAGAAACGGAACGCCGTCTTTCTATTCAAACTTCAGTAATGCCGGAACCGTGGGCAGTAATGGACAGCCATTTGGTGTTGATCTTTCGGCTCCAGGGGGCGACTACTGTCAAGGCGGCTCAGCAGCCCAAATTTATTCCACACTGAATACCGGAACCACTTCTCCTGGGTCTGAAAGCTACGCCTATGAAATTGGTACATCTATGGCTTCTCCAGTGGTGGCTGGAATCGTGGCATTGATGTACTCCGCAAAACTTAGACAAGACCCTGCCATGACTTTCAACGGAGCTTTCGTTGAATCGGTTTGGGATGCGTTAGCAACAACAGCAACTCCATTCGCTTCCGATAGTCCGCAAAACTGCGTCGCCACGGGCCAACTAAGCATCCGCGACGGCTCAGCCTATGGTGGCTATGGACCTGGAATCGTGAATGCACGAGCCGCGCTCACAGCGATACTCCAGTAGTTAAAGCAAAAGACCGAAGGAAACCTTCGGTCTTTTCTGTCTGGTGCGGAAGGTGGGACTTGAACCCACACGCCTATTAAGCGCTAGAACCTAAATCTAGTGCGTCTGCCAATTTCGCCACTCCCGCGGACCTTTTTATTGTAGCAATACTTCTCTGTGGAAAACTTCCGAGATTCAAAACTTTTTGTAAGTACCTTTCCCGTATGGCAAATAGGGTTGATCTACTCTCAAGAGACGTTCGGGATTGGGCGATTGAGAACGCTGAATCGCTGGAACACGCAATCGATAGCGTCCTAGACATTCAGGTCGAAAGCGATGCCATAAATCCGATTCAGGAATCCGCCATCAGGTCAGAACTTAAGCAGAGGATGGCTGGATTTGGTTTTCTTCAACGTTATTTGGATGACGACACAATTGAAGAAGTTTGGATAAATCGACCTGGCGAAATTTGGTTCGCGATTGCCGGTATGCACACATCGGAAACGTTGCAGTTCACCAACGAAGAACTGATCACACTGGTTGAGCGAATGATTCGTTCGAGCGGTCGCCGATTGGACCGATCCACACCTTTCATTGATGCCCAATTGGAAAACGGTTATCGACTTCACGCAGTAATACCTGATATCACAAGGCGTCACCTTAGTTTGAACATTCGAAAGTTTTCAACGAAGGTACTCACTATTCCAGATCTTATTGAGGGCGGAGTCCTCCAAAAAGCTCAAGCTGCGTACTTGATTCATGAATTGAGATTGGGGGCGAATATCATGATTTCTGGGGCAACTCAGGCAGGAAAAACCACTTTACTTTCCGCCCTGCTGAGTGCACTGAATACTGCAGAGCGCGTTATCTCGGTTGAAGACACTTTTGAGTTGCGTTGCCTGTTACCCGACTGGGTTGCCATGCAAACTCGACCCGAAAGTCTTGAGGGTAAACATGGAATTGACCTTCGGAGATTAGTTAGAGAAACTCTCCGAATGAGACCGACCCGAATGGTGGTTGGGGAAGTGCGGGGAGCCGAAGCTCTGGACATGTTGATTGCCATGAACTCGGGCATACCCGGCTTGTGCACGGTCCATGCAAATTCGAGTGAAGAAGCGCTGACGAAGTTGTTAACGCTGCCTTTATTGGCTGGAGGCAACATCACAACTGGGTTCTTGGAAGGCTTAGTGAAGAGTTCTATGAAACTTTTTGTTCATTGCAATAGAGATTCGAATGGTCGGCGCCAACTGCAATCGATCATGCGCATTAAGGACGGAACCACACTCGAATTAGAGGAGGTTCACCTTTGAATTGGTCATTGTTGATTATTGTTGCGCTCGCATCGGCGTTCTGCGTTCGAGAGATCGTGCTAATTCGCAAAAATCGAGCGTTATTGAAGCGCGAAGCCGCTTGGCCGCTATTTGAAGAGACTTACATATCTGGATTGCAATCGGGAATTTCGGTAACCGACACATTCTCGTTCGCTAACGATTTTCAGCTACCGATACTTGGCGGTTACCTTTCGGGCCTCGTTGGGGATTTGGACCGTGGTTTAACACTCAGTTCCTCTTTAGGCAGGTTTAAGGATTTAGTTTCCCTCGAGTATTGCGACTTCTTTGTGGAACTTGTTTCCCTGGCCCATCGAACCGGTGGGCAAAATCTTTTGGAAGCTCTAACCGAACATGCTCAAGCTATTCGTTTCGATCTCGCTTCAAAAGGAGATATTCGGGCTCGACAGAATGCTATTTTGAGTGTTGCCAAGCTTGGTCTGCTTGCACCTTGGGTCTTAATTGCAGTCCTTAGCGTGAATGAGCAAACGCGAAATTCATTCAGTTCCCTTGCCGGTCAAAGTATCTTGATTGCTGGATTTGCTATCTCTTTCATTGCCTATCAGCTCGTTATTCGAGCAGGACGACTTGTCGAGTTTCCTCGCATTTTCGGAACTAATCATGGTTAGAAACAGCCTGGAACAAGTTCACCAGGTATCTCAGCTCTCGATGTTGCTGGCGGTGGCAATTGATTCTGGATTGAGTCTGGTAGCCGCGATGCACGAAACCTTCAGTAGGGCTCAAGGTCAGGTGGCATCAAAGTTCAAGCGATTGCTTAACGCGCTGGAGTTAGGTGGAAATCTTTTCGATGAATTAGAAATCTTGAGGAAGAACGCACGAATTGCCCCGGTCGTTGACTTGGTAATCAAGTTGCAAGTCTCATTACAATTTGGTTCTCCGCTGTCTCGCCAATTAATGGACTTCTCGCAAAGCCTCAGGCACCAACTGGCTCAGAGTCAGTTGTCAGCTGCAACTAAGAAGGAGAACCTAATGCTCCTTCCGTTGGTTTTTCTGATTCTTCCGGTGACAGTTCTTTTTGCCGTCTTTCCAGCAGTCCAATACCTAAAAATCGCCAACTGAAAGGAAGAAATGAGAAGCATGAATGATGAGAGAGGGGATGTACCAGGATGGGTTCTCATCACCTTGATGACAGCCGGTCTGGTTGTAGTGCTTTGGTCTGTTGCAACTCCAGCGCTCAGCGGAATCCTTAATCAATCCTTGAATAAAGTTGCGAACTTCTGAGCGCGGCTCCGCCGTCGTGGAGTTTCTATTCTTGGTGATTCCAATGTTTGGTTTGGCGAGCGCAACAATTGGTGTCGGTTGGTATAGCTTTGCCAAGGCGCACCTTCTGCAAATCGCTGCTGAAAGTGCTTGGCAGGTAGCAGAACCAGATTCTAGTTCGAGTGATGTCCGGGGATCCATTGGTGATAAGTTGCTCACTCGACTGGGAGTGACAACTTTTTTAGCTCAATTGACAAAAATAGATGGAATTGCCTCCGTCTCAATTGAAGTACCAGAATTGCAATTTCTAGGACCTATGTCGCTGGTTTTGCCTGGGCTTAGCGTGGTGAGTGATGCGCCATCTGAAATGTGAGTCGGGCTCGGCAATTCTTGAATTTATTACTTTTGTTTTAGTCGGACAATTAATAGTTTTCGCTGCTTCAATCTCACTAGCCACTCAACTGACATCAAAGGTTGAATTGCAAGTTATGGCATCTAAAGTGGCGAGGACGATTGCATTAGGTAGAGATGTTCAGGTTCCTGCTACGGTCAAGTTAATCCAGGTTGATTGCACAGGTCGCTTAGTCTGTGTGATTCTGAATCGAGATGACCTAAAAGCTTCGGCTGTTAGTTACCGATGACGATAACTCAAGATGAGGGTTCGATCATTCCCTTAGGCATAGGGGTTATTGCCCTCACCGCTTTTGTAGCTTTTGTTTTTGCCGAGCTAATCGGAGTTCAATATCAAACCATTCAAAACAAGCAACTAGCAGACGTCCTAGTTTTGAAAGTGGCGAGCGATTTACGAGCTGATGCCATTGCACCGGTTGCAAACCTTGATTATGGGCCGGTGGCATGGGAACTTCTCAAGGTAGCAAGTTCGCACATGCAAGTAACGGTATCTGACTTTTCGCTCCTTAGCCGGGATGGAAAGACTGTTGAAGCCACGGTTTGCAGTGAGTGGAATTCCCTGACCGGCCTAAGTTTCGGCTCCTATGGGAAGGTTTGTGCCAGTTCCAAAGCTAGAGCGATTTCTCAGGGTGCTTTATGAAAGTCGGGATGTGCTTCCACATCATCCAAGCTCCAGTCAGAGATAGGAGGCCGAAGAACCCGAACCCAAAACCAAGGCCCACAGTAACTGCTGCAAGGGACAGGATTGGGGCGGTAATGGCGGTTGACCCGTCAATCATTAGACGGAAGGCTGCCAAGAATTCTCCGCGGGCATCGGCTGGAGCTAGGTCTGCACCCAAGGTCATGATCAGGCCAGAGCCAAGCCCGTTAGCTAGTGACATGGCCAGCCCAACCAGCAGCAAAGTATTGAAGTCGTGACTAAATGGGACCAGGAACATTGTGATTCCCAGCAGCGCCATTGTAGGAACGGCCGCGGCTCGGCGACCCCATTTATCCATAACCTGACCGGATGTGTAGAAAAGCATCACATCCAGGGTTGCAGCTAGTCCAACAAGGAGTGCAGTGCTGGCAGGGTCGAGATCAATGTAAAGCGCCCAAATCGGTAAACCGATTGTTCGTGCTGTTCTTGCAATAGAAAGAAAAGTTGCCGCAACGCCAATTGTGGAAAGCTTGGTCCATTCCCGTTTAGTGATGTGCCAGGTGCTCATTTTTGTGAGATTAGCTGCATCGGCTTTTGCATCTTTCTTGGTGAACCAAACCAAGACACCTGCTAAAACACAAAGCACTAAAGATGCCCAGTAAACGAGGTGGAAATCACCTAGAACAAGCAGGCCTGCTCCGAGGAGCGGGCCGAGTAGGCTCCCGGCACGAAATACCCCACCCAATATTGATAGCGCACGAGCTCGAAATTCGTATGGCACTTCAGCAGCGATGTAGGTGTGGCGCGCCAAGGCGAAGACTGATGCGCCCATTCCGACCATGAGAACGCCGAGAGACATCACCCAAAGGTTGTTTGCAAGAACGGTGACTGCCAGTCCGAACGCTGCAACGATTGCCGCATAGATCATTCCGAGGCGTTCACCGATTCGACGAATTACTTTTGCGGCTGGTATGTCGGAGATCAATGTTCCGAACATAATCATTCCTGCGATTAGAGAAGCCGTCCCTAAGTCTGCTCCTAGGCGTTCGGCACCTGCAGGAATTAGAGGAATGAGTAAATTCTCTCCAATCGAGAAAATGAGTGAAGGCAGAAAAACGGGTAGTACCAGTTCACGGATAACATTGCCTCTAGTTTTTGCCACCTGCCAATTATCGGTTACCTAGACTAGAGGCGATGGCTGAGATTGACCTTTCAAGAGAAATAAACGAACTCAAAGAAACTTTTTCGAGTATTCGTGTGGTCGTCGACCCTGCCAAGTTGGAATCCGAAATTGTTCTTCTCAAGGAACAGGCTGCCGATCCGAACCTTTGGGATGACACAGCGAAGGCGCAGTCGGTCACCAGTAAACTTAGCCGCGCTCAATCCCAACTCACCAAGCTTGAAAGTATCGCCAATCGATTAGACGATCTTGAAGTTTTGGTTGAGTTGGCCAATGACGCCAATGATGCGGCCAGTCAAAATGAAGCGAAATCCGAACTTGAGGGATTGTCAAAAGATATCGGTGAACTCGAAATCACAACCCTTCTCAACGGTGAATACGATGCTCGTGGAGCAGTAATCACTATTCGCGCAGGCGCTGGCGGAGACGACGCAACCGACTTTGCCGAAATGTTGATGCGAATGTATTTGCGTTATGCCGAGAAGCACAAGATGGCATCCCAGGTTCTCGACATCAGTTACGCCGAAGGCGCAGGAATCAAATCAGCGACTTTCGAAATCGACACCCCGTTTGCTTTTGGAACGCTATCGGTGGAGGGCGGAACTCACCGCTTGGTGCGTATGAGTCCCTTTAACTCGGCTGGAAAGCGCCAGACCTCCTTCGCCGCGGTAGAAGTTGTTCCGCTAATTGAGATGACCGATGTAATCGAGATTCCAGAAAACGATATCCGCATCGACGTGTTCCGTTCTAGTGGCCCAGGTGGCCAGTCGGTTAACACCACCGACTCCGCGGTTCGCATCACTCACATTCCAACCGGAACCGTGGTGAGTTGCCAGAACGAGAAGTCTCAA
The DNA here is from genome assembly GCA_046049565.1 of Actinomycetota bacterium. Classification (GTDB taxonomy): domain Bacteria; phylum Actinomycetota; class Actinomycetes; order Actinomycetales; family Microbacteriaceae; genus Rhodoluna. The sequence continues at coordinate 8,495 of JBJORE010000011.1, read as the reverse complement.
ATTCAAAACAAGGCAGCTGCGATGCGCGTTCTTCAGTCGCGTTTGCTTGAGATCAAACGCCGCGAAGAAGAAGCTCAGAAGAAGCAGCTTGCGGGAGATGTGAAAGCTAGTTGGGGAGAGCAGATGCGCTCCTATGTGATGGCTCCCTACCAGATGGTGAAAGATCTTCGAACCGAGTACGAAGTGAACAACCCTTCAGCCGTTTTCGACGGCGACCTCGACGGATTTATTTCGGCCGGTATTCGGTGGCGTAAACAGGCTTAAAGCCTTTGTCCGCCTAGGCTGGAAACGCAATGATTTCTATCGAAAAAGTTTCTAAGACCTATAAGGGCGCCAACCGCCCTGCTCTCGACAGTGTCTCGATTGAAATTGAAAAAGGCGACTTTGTGTTCCTAGTTGGAGCTTCGGGTTCGGGAAAGTCTTCGTTGCTTCGAATGATGCTTCGCGAAGACGTACCAAGTAAGGGAAGCATCTTTGTTTTGGGTGAAAACCTGATCAGCATCCCGGCTCGTCGCGTTCCTTATTTCCGCAGAAACATCGGAATGGTTTTCCAAGACTTCCGACTGCTTCCAAACAAGACGGTCGCTCAGAACGTTGCATTCTGCCTTGAGGTGATTGGCAAGTCTCCGGCTTTCATTGCCGATGCCGTCCCGGCAGTACTGAAGTTGGTTGGCTTGGAAGGCAAGCAGGATCGCTACCCAAACGAACTCTCCGGTGGTGAACAGCAGCGTGTAGCGCTGGCTCGAGCGATCGTGAACAAGCCGCAACTACTGCTCGCAGACGAGCCAACCGGAAACCTTGACCCAGCGACAAGTCAAGACATCGTGAACCTTCTTGAGCGAATCAGTGCCGCAGGAACCACCATCGTCATGGCAACGCACGACCGTGGAATCGTTGATCGACTCAAGCGTCGTGTAGTGGTTCTCAAAGATGGCCAAATCGTAAGCGACAGCCGAGGCGTTGGCTACGAGTCTGCTGAGGTTGCGCGATGAAACTCGGGTACATTTTTGGTGAGGTTGGACAGAGCCTAAAGCGCAACCTAAGCATGGTTGTATCAATTGTGTTGGTGACTTTCCTGTCCCTCACTTTCGTTGGTACGGCAGCTCTTCTCCAGCTTCAAATCGGTGAAATGAAGAACTACTGGTACGACCGCGCCCAGGTGGCTGTCTACCTTTGCTCCGCCTACTCACCAGCAGAGGCCTGCCCTCAAGGCGAAGCCAGTGCGGATGTAAAGACCGCAATCGAAGCCAAACTTCAAGACGTGACTCTCTCTCCATATGTCGAGAAGTATTTCTTTCTAAACCACGACGAGGCCTACACCCAGTTCAAGCAAGAGTTCGCCGACAACAGCGTTACCAAGTACGTAACTGCCGACCAGCTAAACGAAACTTTCTGGGTCAAGCTCAAGAATCCTGCCGATGGTGCAATCATCACCCAGAGTTTCAGCGGAGTTGCCGGAGTTGAAGAAGTGCGCGACCAGCGAACCTACCTCGACCAAATTTTCAGCATTCTCAACGCAGCAAGTTTGGCTGCGGTAGGTATTGCTTCGGTAATGCTCTTCTCTGCAATCTTGCTAATCTCAACGACCATTAGGCAGTCGGCATTCTCACGACGACGTGAGTTGGGAATTATGCGACTCGTCGGTGCATCCAACTTCTACATCCAACTGCCGTTCGTGATTGAAGGTGTTGTGGCGGCGGCAATCGGTTCAATTCTGGCCGGCGGGGCAGTGCTCGCTATCGTTCAGTTCTTTGTGCAGGGTTATCTCGCCGCGGCCTTGCCGTTTACAAACTTTGTTGGACTATCAACGGGTCTCGTCCTAGTTCCAATCCTTTTCGGCATTGGAGTACTTTTGGCTGGCTTCGCTTCGATTATCGCGATCAAGCGTTACCTTCGCGCCTAGTAATAGCGCACTCTGCGTTGATAAACTGATTGGCTGACCACGCTGGTCAAAAACATTGGAGTGAATCGTGCCTAGGGAAAAAGGCGAAAAGCTGGTTGCCAGCAATCGCAAAGCACGCCACGACTACCACATCGAAGATACCTATGAGGCCGGAATGGTCTTGAGTGGCACCGAAGTTAAGTCGTTGCGTGCCGGTCACGCATCCCTTGTAGACGGCTACGCCAGCGTTGAAAACGGCGAAGCTTGGCTCGAAAACGTTCACAAACTCTTGCTCAACCGGCACGAGATTGAAAAGCTTCTTCAGAAGATAAAAGAATCCGGCTACACCCTCGTACCGCTAAAGATTTATTTCAAGGATGGACGTGCAAAGGTCGAGATCGCGGTCGCCCGCGGTAAGAAAGACTACGACAAACGTCACGCGCTCAAGGAAGCGCAGGACAAGCGTGAAGCCGCAAGAGCAATGTCGACCAAGGGTAAAGACTGGTAGTTCACAGGTAACTCTAAGACTCTTTGTCTGTGCCAGGGGTTACTATTGAACCACTGAGCAATCAGTAATTTGAAAACTACATATGGGGATGATCGGTTTCGACAGTGCACCAGTGCCTGAATGAAGCGGGTCGAGGATGCAGAGTTATCTCGTAAACGCTCTTTGCAAACTATAGGTGCCAAAGCTAATCGCACCGACTTCGCCCTAGCTGCCTAAGCGCAACTAGCCTGAAGTCCGACAGTCCGGATTTGATCTCGTTCCGGGTCCTGTCGTTATCTTGAGATCTTGCTGCTTAGTTACGCCTTAGGGCTTCGCGGGACTTTCACTCAGGCTGGGTTTGTTGGTCAACTTGTTTCAGGGTATGGCCAGGACCGAGTAAAGCGATACTGAAACTACACCCGTAGAAGAATCAGAATCTTTGTTCTGGACGGGGGTTCAATTCCCCCCATCTCCACAAGATACATCCCATATGAAAGAAGCCCCCTAGCGATAGGGGGCTTTTCTTTTTGAGTCACTTATTTCATGACGAATGGCTAGACTCAATTTGAATTCAGATGAATTCTTTAGCCATTAGGGGAGACATGTCATTCGGCGACGCAATCAAGTCTTATTTCAAGAATTACGCAACTTTCACCGGTCGTGCTCGTCGCAGCGAGTTTTGGTTCACCGTTCTTTTCACCACGTTGGTTAGTGCAGGGCTTTCAGTTCTTTTCCCTGGCACTGTGGTGCAGGGGGATGGATTCACCATGCAGCAGAGCTCTGCCATCGTCAACCTTTGGTCGATTGCAACTCTCGTTCCTTCGCTAGCAGTTACCTGGCGTCGCCTTCACGATGTGAACAAGCCTGGGCCATACTTTTTCTACATCTTTATTCCGATTGCTGGTCTCATTATGTTGATCATTCAACTTGTCAAAGACAGCGCTCCTGGCGCAAATGCCTTTGGCGCTCCGGTGAAGTAATGACTACTCTTACTGGCCGCGACAAGTCGGCTCTCTTGGTTATTGATGTACAAAATGGCGTAGTTGAAGGCGCTTACAACCTAGAGTCAGTCCTTTCTAACATCAATGGTGCAATTGATAAAGCCCGCGATGCAGGTGTCCCAGTCGTTTGGGTTCAACACTCCGATGAAGAGCTAGTTATTGATTCTGACTCTTGGAAGATTGTGCCGGAATTGGTGCCCGCTCCGGGTGAGCCTAAGGTTCGGAAGATTTACCGTAGTTCTTTTGAGGCAACCGAACTTGACTCGATCCTTGCTGGACTTGGAGTGGGGCACATCTATGTGACCGGCATGCAGACCAATAACTGTGTTCGACACACCACTCACTCGGCGCAAGAGCGCGGCTATGACATCACAGTTCTGGCTGATGCTCACAGCACTACAGGATACGAATGGGAAGGCCACACGGTCGTTGCCAAAGATGTCGTTGATGAATTTAATGACAATTTTGGAGGAACCGAATTGCCAGGTCGATTTACCCGCGCCATAAAAACAGCAGATTTGAAGTTCGCCTAAATTGTCTTCACCTGTTTTTCGTCCAATTCGAGAGACTGATCGCTCGTCATGGAATCCTCTATGGGAGGGTTACCTAGTCTTTTATAAAGAGGAGCTCTCCCCGGCTCAAACCGAACTGACCTGGTCAAGGTTTTTTGACCAAAGTTTCAACATGCATGGCTTCGTGATTGAAGTTGACGGTGTTGTTGCGGGTTTCGCTCACTGTTCATTCACGAACTCAACGTGGTTAGACAAGCCAGATTTGTATCTGGAGGATCTTTTTGTGTCACCTAATTATCGTCGCCGTGGTTTGGGTGAGGCCCTGATTCAAGGATGTGCAGATGTTGCACGCGAGGCTGGTTCCAACCGGCTCTACTGGCAAACTCAGCGTTCCAACGAGTCGGCCCAAAGGCTGTATTACAAGGTTGCTTCGCTTAGTGAATACATCATTTTCCAGAAGGGCGTTCAATGATTAGCTGTTCGTTCATTTTTAGTCCAGGTGTCTATGACGAAGAGTTCCATGCTCTTGATGGGCGAATTGAGCAGTTCGCCACTGCTTTAGAAGGCTTCATTGGCGTGGATCGATGGGTGTCTGACGACGGCAAATCTCGTAATTCGATTTACTATTTCGAAGGCATGGATTCGGTAAAGCAGCTCTCGCGGTATCCAGAACATTTGGTTGCAAAACAGAACTATAAAAAGTGGTATTTGGGTTACCAGATAGTTGTTTCAGAAGTAGTTGGCTCATACGGTGACGGGTATTTCGCTCACCCCAGCCAAGCACGCTGATTACTAAACTTGGGGGCATAGTGATTAAGCGTCAATTCAAGTTACCGAGCACCGTGGGTCCTTGGTTCACCTATTGGATTGAGTACATTTCCGAAGAAAAACTGGGACGAGATCACAAGCGCTGGTTTCGTGACAACATTCAGAAAATCATGTTCGGAAACGCGTTTGGCCGACGCTCACTGGCAACTATTACCGTTCAAGATCTCACGGATTTTCTTGAGGGTTTTGTCTACTCGGAGTTCACTAAAGAGGACGCCGCCTTGCTGCGCTCTTACTTTCACTCGGCTATGCGTGCAGCACACAGACTCGGGGGAGCACCTAACTACAGGGCAAAAAACTATTACACAGCCAATCAGCTTTTTTATCGGAAAGCTGGCTTGACGACCATAAGTGTCGTTGTGATTTTCGGTGTTTTTGTAGGGTCGCTAACTCTGGATCGAGTTGTAAGAAAGCAGGAAGATTTCCTAACGGCATCAGCAACAGTCTTGCGTGAAGCTGGTTTCGGAGTTGCCGTGGCAGCGGCTGAAGACATCTATTACAACTATCTAAATCCGCCAAAGGTTGGCGGGCAGCCGACAACTGGACCCAACGCTGATGTTGCCGATGAAACAGCAAAACTGAACGACTTGCTCACGGCGCAAGTTGCAAACAACCCTGATTGGGGTGTTGCCGGTCTTCCTAGTGTGCTACCTTCGCGCCTTTCTTCACCGGTTTCACCACTTGCCGGTGAGGGTGAATGGAAACCAACCAAAATTGTCGTAAATGGAACGACCGCTATTTGGATTGCTCGCATTCGTCCTGATACTGTGCACACCAGTTACTGGGCGACTGTGACTTGGTTTGATCCGAAATTGGTTGCTTTTGCTCAAGTTCCAGGAACCAAGATTCCTGAAGTGCCTGGTTTGCCGGACCGAACTGGTCTGGTTTCGAACAAGCTGCGCCCCTTTTATGTTGCTGGCTTGAATGGCGGTTTCTTGATGCGAGATAGCCAAGGAGGCTATTCATACCAGGATGTGGTTTATCGCAAATTAGTTAAGGGCAAGGCATCCCTGGTTACCTACAACGACGGATCATTCGATGTGGTCAAGTGGGGTAGAGATACTGTGCGTACCGGTGTTCAGTCGATTCGTCAGAACCTTGAGCTAATCGTTGATGGGGGAGTTAGTCAGGTTGAAAGCGAAGACCAATCCAAGTGGGGATGGGTCTGGCAAGGCGTTGGTTCAGGTAAGAACCTAGTTTGGCGAAGTGCTATAGGTGTGCGGGCTGATGGAACGATGGTTTATGTAATCGGTGAGGCGATGAGCGCCAAGTCTTTGGGGGATGTGCTGGTTCGTGCTGGTGCACAGCGAGCAATCATTCTTGACATGAATTCTGCTTATGCAAACGGCTTCCTTTACGGACCCTATAAAGGTGGAAAGAAAATCGATTCTGCCAGCACTCGTTCACCTGAACGTTTCTGGCTTCCAAGCGAACGTGACTTTATTGCTGTTTATGCGAAGTCGCCGGCCAGTTAGTCAGATTAGTCGCAGGGTGCTAACTGTGCAACGCGCTGAGGGGTAACACCTAGAAGTACAGCGATGTCGCGCATCGTTAATCCCTGATCACGCATCTTTTTTACTACCTCTCTAATCTCTTGAGAGGCTTCTTCCTGGAGTTTGGCGGCTTGCTTCATTTTCTCTTGAGCCGATTCCATGTCGCAGATTAGCCCAGGCATGCTGGCGATTACCTTGATCACGACATCGCAGCTGTCGGTAACTCCATAGTTTTTGGCGGCTTCCTTCACTAAAGCTTCTACTTTGTCGAGGCGTTTGGCGCTCAGGTGGAGATTCTTGAATTCCGGGATCTCAACGGTCCAACCGTCGGCTTCGCGTTCACATAGCGCTTTGACTTCCATGCGACACTCCCGTCTATTTGTAAAGAGGGGCTTGACTTATTTAGTCAACCCGTGCTTTACTTACTAGCGTAAACCTGAAACTTTAGAAATACAAGGAAAGAGAATCATGCACATCGTTCTACAAGCCATCGGTTGGATCTTGGTTGTTCCACTAGTTCTAGGGCTCGGCAAAGCCGGTCTATGGAAGTTGACCACCCCAATTGAAGCCCTAGCTGCAGCGGGTCTGACCTGGACCAAGGAGATCCCTGTGTTCCTAGTTCGACTAATCGCCCTGCTAGAAATCGCTGGCGTTGCCGGAATCATCCTGGCACCAGCTGCCGATCAGTTCCTTGGTTTCACCTGGGCTGCCATCTGGGGAGTTCTCGCGGCCGCCGGTTTAGCCTTGACCATGTTAGTCGCGGCCATCATGCACATCGTGCGCGGAGAGTTCAAATACACCTGGAAAGGCAACTTGAGCCTGTTTGCTTTTGCTGCTGCGTTAACGGTAGTTCTGGCTTCGCTTCCAAGCGTGGTCTAAGCTTTCGAGTAATCAGCCCTGGTGGTTGCCCTTTCGAGGGTGATCATCAGGGCTTTTCCCGTTAATAAAATCAGGGAAATTGTGGTGATGGCCCGACCGGTGTCCCACAAAAGGCCACCGCTGTAAAACTCGAACTGTAGAAAGCGCCAAAGATTCTCTTGCAGGCTTCCTCCAGCAAGGTAGGAAAGTGAGGTGTCGTTGCCAACAAATAGCGGCCAAGTCCAGAACGTGATGAATGACCCATACGCATAAGACGAAAACGCGGCGTAACAAGAAAGCCAGACCAGTCGACTTCGAGTGACTCTTGGTTTCGGCAATAGCCCGGCTCCAAATCCCACGAATGCCGCAGCAATCATTTGGAACGGAAGCCAAGGTCCAACGCCGCCACCAATCAAGGCGCTGGTGAGAATGCTGAGAAGCCCAAGCGTGAAACCAAATCTTGCACCAAATACGTAGGCAGCCAAAATTATCAAGGCGAACGCAGTCTCAATTCCAGCAAATCCAGCGCCCATAAGCCGAACGCCAGCATTTACTGCTGAAAGCACTCCAAGGAGTGCCAGCTTCCTACTGTCGAACACTGGACACCTCAACCGTTTGGTTAGTAATCGAGTTTGCGAATTCGCGGTCGTGAGTGGCAACCAACACTTCGGTGCCCTGATTGGCAAGTTCACCGATTATGTTTACCAAAGCCTGCCGATTTGGGCCGTCTAAACCAAGTGTTGGTTCGTCGAGCAATAAAAGTTCAGACCGCTTGGCGAGCTGGATGCTTAGCGCCAAAAGAAGTTTTTGCCCTTCCGAAAGATCGCGCGGGTTTTGAGATTCATCAATCTCGGCCTGGAAACGGCTCAGAATCGAACCAGCGGTTCCGCTCTGAGTGCCTGCATCGAGGTCAGCCTGAGCTAGTTCGGCGATTACGGTGTCGAGAAACAGTAAATCACTGGCAGGTTGAGGAACGAGTACCCCCGATTCCTTGGCCAGCTTTTGAAGATATGTAGTCTTACCGCTGCCATTGTCTCCAATTAGGGCAGTAACTTTTCCTGATGAAATGTTGCTTTCCAATGGAATCGTATGCGGTTTGATCTCGATGATTTTTCCTTCAGAAATCTTTAAGCATTTATCCACCAGAGAGGCGATTGGGGCAATGCGATGTTCAGCGATGATGACGGTGACGCCCGAGGCTTTTAGGCCTTCAAGAGTTTCTAACAACTGCTTGGTGCCCAGATCATCTAGAGCAGAAAACGGCTCATCGAGCAACAAAATCCCTGCACCTGAACTAAGGGAAGCAGCAATCGCCACTCGCTGTTGCCAGCCCGAAGAAAGTTCAAGCAAATTCGCTTTGGTGTCAAGGTGGAAACGGCGAGCCACGTCATGCACGCGCTTAGTCAATACGTCGACATCAACACCCTGCTGAAC
>JBJORE010000010.1:0-14619 GCA_046049565.1 Actinomycetota bacterium | reverse complement strand
AGGGCAACCATTTATGCGAGAATGTATCTGTTGCCATCGCAGCACTTCGAGAATCAATCCCAAGAGGTAAATTTTGTCGCCACGCGCTAAAACCAGGCTTGAGCCGGCGAAAACCAATCCGGATTTCATTCGCAATTTTTGCATCATCGCCCACATTGATCACGGTAAGTCGACTTTGGCCGACCGAATGCTTCAGCTGACCGGCGTTGTAGATGACCGTTCGATGCGCGCCCAATACCTTGACCGCATGGATATCGAGCGTGAACGCGGAATTACCATCAAGTCGCAAGCAGTTCGTATGCCTTGGGAGCTTGAGGGTCAAACGTATGCGCTAAATATGATCGATACTCCTGGGCACGTTGACTTCACTTATGAGGTTTCTCGTTCGCTGGCTGCCTGTGAGGGCGCAGTTCTTCTGGTGGATGCAGCTCAGGGAATCGAAGCTCAGACTCTAGCGAACCTCTACCTGGCAATGGAAAACGACCTTCAGATCATTCCGGTCTTGAACAAGATCGACCTTCCAGCTGCTCAACCGGAAAAGTATGCGGAAGAACTAGCCAACCTTATTGGCGGCGACCCTGAAGACTGTCTGCGTGTTTCAGGTAAGACCGGTGTCGGTGTCGATGCCTTGCTGGACAAAATTGTGCGCACCGTTCCTCATCCAGTCGGTGATCCAAATGCTCCAGCCCGTGCAATGATTTTTGACTCGGTTTACGATTCCTATCGCGGTGTGGTTACCTACGTTCGAATGATCGACGGCCAATTGGCGCCACGCGAAAAAATCCAAATGATGTCGACCAGAGCCGTCCATGAAGCTTTGGAAATTGGTGTTTCGTCACCGGAACCGGAACCAACCAAGGGGCTTGGTGTTGGCGAAGTAGGTTACCTCATCACCGGCGTGAAGGACGTTCGACAATCCAAGGTTGGCGATACCGTTACGACCGTTGCAAAGCCAGCTACTCAGGCATTGAAGGGCTATTCAGAGCCGCTTCCGATGGTCTTTTCAGGTATTTATCCAATTGACGGCTCGGATTATCCAAACCTTCGTGAGGCTCTAGACAAACTAAAGCTATCTGATGCCGCACTTGTATACGAACCAGAAACATCAGTTGCACTTGGCTTCGGTTTCCGTTGTGGTTTCTTAGGTCTTTTGCACCTAGAAATCGTCACCGAACGCCTTGAGCGAGAGTTTGGTCTCGACCTAATCGCAACCGCGCCTTCGGTGGTTTATGAAGTCACGATGGATACAGGTACCGAAATCACCGTAACCAACCCTTCTGAATTTCCTACCGGGAAGGTAAAGAAAGTTTTGGAGCCTATGGTTAAGGCCACGATTTTGGCACCAAAGGATTACGTGGGAGTAATCATGGAACTTTGCCAGGGTCGCCGAGGAAACATGATTGACATGCAGTACCTTGGTGAAGACCGCGTTCAGCTTCGCTACACGCTCCCTCTCGCTGAAATCGTCTTCGACTTTTTTGATCAGTTGAAGAGCAAGACTCAGGGCTATGCCTCGCTTGATTATGAAGAGGATGGACTCGCCGAAGGTGACCTAGTCAAGGTAGACATCTTGTTGCAAGGCGATCAGGTTGACGCCTTTAGCGCGATTGTCCACAAGGATAAGGCCTATGCCTACGGAGTTCTCATGACCGGCAAACTTCGTGAGCTAATTCCTCGTCAGCAGTTCGAGGTGCCTATTCAGGCCGCAATCGGCGCTCGAATCATCGCTCGCGAGTCTATTCGCGCCATGCGAAAGGACGTTTTGGCCAAGTGTTACGGTGGCGACATTTCTCGTAAGCGCAAACTTCTAGAGAAGCAAAAAGAAGGTAAGAAGCGCATGAAGATGGTTGGTCGCGTTGAAGTGCCGCAAGAGGCCTTTATCGCCGCACTTTCCACTGGCGACGAGAAAAAGGGCGACAAGAAGAAGTAATGGCTACTTTTCACGGCTACGTCCATGTGCCGTTTTGCAAAGTTCGCTGTGGCTATTGCGACTTCAATACCTACACCGCAACCGAGTTGCAGGGTTATCCGCAATCGGCTTTTATTTCTAATTTGAAGGCTGAGATAAAGCTTGCCAAGCAGTCGGTCGGTGACCGCGAGTTGCAGACTGTGTTTTTCGGCGGGGGAACCCCGACCCTGCTACCGGCACACGAGCTCGCTGAGGCGCTGGGGTTACTTAGAGATGCATTCGGAATCGCCGAGAATGCTGAAATTACGACTGAGGCAAACCCAGACACCGTCGACGAGATCTATTTGAAGACTCTTTTAGAGGCCGGTTTCAACCGTGTGTCATTCGGCATGCAATCTGCGGTTCCCGAAGTTTTGGCTACCTTGGAGCGTAGCCATAATCCGGAAGCTGTGGCCACAAATGTTGCCATTGCTAAACGTCTTGGATTTCAAACCTCTGTTGATCTGATTTATGGAGCGCCCGGTGAAACGATGGGGCAGTGGCAGGAGTCGGTTCGAGCTGCTTTGGAACTTGATACCGATCACATTTCCGCTTATGCGCTAATTGTTGAGCCAGCCACAAAGTTGGCCAGGCAAATTGCCTCTGGAGAGAAACCTGAACCAGACGAAGATTTGCAGGCAGACAAATACGAGTGGCTAGATGAGCAACTGCTTCAAGCCGGCTTCAATTGGTACGAACTCAGTAACTGGTCCAAGGGGATTGGCACCGATTCCAAACACAACATCGCCTATTGGGCAGGTATGGATTGGTGGGGTTTTGGGCCTGGCGCTCACAGCCATGTCGACGGTCGGCGTTGGTCGAATGTGAAGCACCCAACCTCGTACGCAAAACTCCTTTCCGAGGGTGGGTTACCGAGCACGGACGGTGAAGACCTTTCACCTAACGAGCGGCAAGAAGAGCGTGCAATGCTTGAGCTTCGATTGCGAACCGGGCTTGACCTGGATGTGGTTCGTTCGCTGAACCAAGAACATTCAAAGGCCATCTCTGAATTGGTTGGTAGTGGACTAATCGAGGGCAGGGAAGCTTTGGCAGGCCGAGCCGTTTTAACTCTCAAAGGACGCCTTTTGGCTGACTTTGTGCTCAGAAAGCTCCTAGGTCTATAGGTAATCCACGGGTAATATTGGCACTCAGGAGTATCGAGTGCTAATTGGAGGTGCCATGATTTCGGAACGAAGTTTTGAAGTACTTCGCGCCATCGTTCAGGACTACGTCAGCACTCGCGAACCAGTTGGTTCCAAGGCACTTTTGGAACGACACGGTTTCGGTGTTTCTTCGGCAACCATTCGCAACGATATGTCAATCCTCGAAGAAGAGGGATTGATTCACGCTCCTCACACTTCTGCCGGCCGCGTACCAACCGACAGCGGATATCGGCTTTTTGTCGATCGCCTGAATGAATTGAAGCAGCTCACGAGTGCCGAACGTCAAGCTATGGAAACTCTACTTTCGGGCAGTGCAGACTTGGACGAAATTCTTGGGCGAAGCGTGAGGATGCTTTCTCAGTTGACCAATCAAGTCGCCATGGTTCAGTATCCAACTCTGGGTAAAGCCAAAGTCCGTGGTTTTGAGTTGGTTCCTGTGGCGGACACCAAGGTCATGGTGATGCTCATTTCCGACAACGGTCGAATCCAGCAACATGTTGTAGAACTTGGTTCAAACATCGATTTGTTGTTATTGGCGAAAGTGCGCGGGCATATAAACGACCTAATCGTTGGCATGCACCTTGCCGACATATCTAAAGCCACTGCCAAGCTAGCCGAAGCCTTCGAACTAAAAGACCGGTACTTTGTGGAAGCTGTAGTTATCAGCCTGCTAGATCAGGTTGATGCCAACCGCCAAGACAAACTGGTGCTTGCCGGTACCGCCAACCTCGTACGTTCTGAAGGCGATTTCGGTGGAAACATTTCTCCGCTGCTTGACGCCATCGAAGAGCAGGTAGTTTTGCTTCGCCTAATCTCCGAAATGGAAGCCGATCAACATGGCGTGAGTCTGCTGATCGGTTCGGAGAATCGCATCGAAGGTCTAAGTCAGGCCAGTGTCTTGGTTTCCGGTTATGGAAACCTCGATGAACCGCTTGCCAAAGTTGGCGTATTAGGGCCAACTCGAATGGATTATTCAACAAACATTTCCGCTGTTCGAGCAATTGCTCGATACCTGTCCAAGAGCCTAGGAGCTTAAATTGGCTGACCACTACGATGTCCTCGGTATCTCTAGAGATGCCACAGAAGATCAAATCAAGAAGGCTTACCGCAAGCTGGCTCGCGAACTTCACCCCGATGTGAACCCTGAACCAGAGGCCCAGGAACGATTCAAATTAGTGACCCACGCCTACGAAGTTCTGATCGATGTTGAGCAACGCAGAAACTATGACACGGGCGGTTCAAACCCATTTGGAGGAAATGCGAATTTCGGGTTCGGCGATATCTTCGACACGTTCTTTGGCGGAGGTCAACGAGGTCCGCGTTCACGTCAGCAGCGAGGCGAGGATGCACTACTTCGGATCGATTTGTCACTTCAAGAAGCTGTGTTTGGCGTTTCGAAGTCAATCGAAATAGAAACCGCTGTTCTTTGTGATTCTTGCAGTGGGTCATGTTGTCAACCTGGCACAGACCTGCGAACTTGTGATGTTTGCGGCGGTCTCGGTCAGATTTCTCGTCAGGTGAGAAGCCTTCTTGGCAACGTAATGACTTCGCAGCCTTGCAATTCGTGCCGAGGTTTTGGGCAGGTTGTCGAAAGCCCTTGTGTTTCTTGCCGCGGGCAAGGTCGAGTTCGTGCAGCTCGCAGCCTTGACTTGAACATTCCCGGTGGAGTCGAGGACGGGCTTCGCCTTCAACTCTCCGGTCAGGGCGAAGTTGGTTTTGCTGGAGGTCCAAACGGCGACATATTCCTTGACATCAGAGTTCGAGAAGACGCAATTTTCAGTCGTTCTGGCGACGATCTAACCTGCGTTCTTACCGTACCGATGCAAGAAGCCGCTCTAGGTTGTCAGGTTCCGATTGAAACTTTTGACGGCAAAGTCGACTTGGAAGTCTCGCCTGGAGCTCAATCGGGTGACCAAATAACCATCAAGGGCAAAGGGTCTCAAAAACTTCGACACCAAGGCCGAGGCGATCTGCGGGTAACGATTGAAGTTGAAACACCTCAGAAATTGGACAGCAAGCAAAAAGAGCTACTGCGCCAGTTGGCGAAGCTGCGGAAGAATGACGCGCCCGCTTTGAAGAAGCATTCCCATGGCCACTTTGGTAAGCGACGTTAATGGTTACTCCACTTTTCTTTGCCCCCGAAGTCGTATCAGTAAAAGTCGGTTCTGAGTTCCTGCTTGGCGGTTCCGAGGGTAAACATGCTGCAGTCGTGCGCAGAATGCGTTCTGGAGAATCAATTCAACTAACTGATGGTTCCGGTTTTCGTGCAGCGGGAAGAGTAGCCCGCGTTCAAGGTTCGGAAGTTTTTGTCAGAATCGAAGAAGTAATTTCAGAGCAGTTGCCCGCGCTTCAATTGACCCTAGTTCAAGCGCTGGCCAAGGGTGATCGCGACGAGTTAGCGGTTCAGGCAGCTACCGAACTTGGAGCGTTAGCCGTTATACCGTGGCAGGCAACTCGATCGGTTTCTCGCTGGGAAGGCACCAAGGCAGAAAAGGGTCGCCAGCGGTGGCAAACCATCGCAACAGAGGCTTCCAAGCAGTCCCTGCGAGTTTTTGAACCTAAAGTTCATGAAATTCTCACAACAAAAGAATTAGCTCGGCACTTAGGCGAGTTCGATGTCGTTCTAGTTCTAGATCCAACCGCAAACCTTGGCCTTTCAAGCATTACTGAATTAACCGGCAAAATCGCCATCGTCGTGGGCCCTGAAGGCGGCATCGACGAACACGAGCTAGAAGTTTTGGAGGGCGCAGGTGCCAAACGCGTAAACATGGGCAACGGCATTCTTCGCACATCAACTGCCGGCTTAGCCGCAATATCGTTCTTGGTAGGCCGTTCCGGCCTATGGAACAGCGCGGAATAGACTAAAGACCATGAATGACTGCGTATTTTGCAAGATTGTAGCGGGGGAGATCCCGTCTAAGTTGGTTGCTGAATCTCAGCATGCAATTGCGTTTCACGACATCCAACCAGCTCAGCCAGTGCATGTTCTCATTGTTCCAAAACAACACTTCACCGATGTTGCTGATCTAACCGCTCGCGACGAGGTAGCGCTCGTTGACGTAATGAAACTCGGCTCCAAAGTTGCATCCGAGCTTTCTGAGGGATCCTTTCGGTTCCAATTCAATACCGGTACTGAAGCAGGTCAGACCGTTTTCCACGCTCACGGCCACATAACCAGCCGCACCCCAAAGGCATAGATGACCTCTCAGCCAGCTTCAGAATTTGAGTTAGTAATCGAGAACACCTCGGTCGCAGAAATATTCGGACCACATGATGTCTTGTTGAAGGAATTGGAAATCCAATTCCCAGGACTGGAGGCCAGAGCTCGAGGATCTCAAATCACATTGCGGGGCAGCGCTGCCGACTGTGAATCGGCCAAACGAATAATTGATCAATTAACCGCCCTGGCTGCTACAGGCTTTCGGCTTGGTTCTGAAGACATTAAACGTTCAACCAGCATGGTGGCTTCAAATCAAGCAGCCCGCCCTGCCGATGTGTTGAGCCAAAGCATCCTCAGTTCAAAGGGCAAATCGATTCGTCCAAAGACAATCGGTCAAAAGGCATACGTCGATGCGATTGATCGCAACACGATCGTTTTTGGAATCGGTCCTGCTGGTACCGGAAAAACCTATTTGGCTATGGCGAAGGCTGTTCAAGCTCTTCAGCGTAAGGAAATTAGCCGGATCATCCTAACTCGACCTGCAGTTGAAGCTGGCGAACGCCTTGGGTTTCTTCCGGGAACTCTAAACGAAAAGATCGATCCATACCTTCGCCCATTGTTCGACGCCCTTCACGAGATGCTTGACCCGGAGACCATTCCGAAGTTGATGACATCTGGAACAATTGAGGTCGCTCCGCTTGCCTATATGCGTGGTCGCACGTTAAACGACGCCTTCGTAATTCTGGATGAAGCTCAAAACACCACTCCAGAACAGATGAAAATGTTTCTCACCAGACTTGGGTTCAACTCGAAAATGGTCGTGACAGGGGATTCAACCCAGGTTGACCTTCCTGGCGGAATGTCGGGTCTAAAAACAGCTCGTGAGGCGCTCAAAGGCGTCGATGACATGTTTTTTGCCGAGCTCTCATCGGCCGACGTAGTTAGACATGCCTTGGTGGCTCGAATTGTTGACGCCTATGGGAAGTTTGAAGCTAAGGCGCAATCAAGGAGCACCAAGAAGTGACCATTGAAATCAACAACGAATCGGATCAACAGGTTGATGAAGCCAGAGTCTTGTCTTTAGCCAGCTTTGCGCTTGATCACCTTCGAATTCATCCTGATGCCGAGTTGGCAATCCAATTCGTAAACGAAGAAACAATGACAACACTTCATGTTCAGTGGATGGATGAACCTGGACCCACCGATGTGCTCTCATTCCCGATGGACGAATTACGCCCCGGTAATGACCTGGAACTAACCGCTCCGGGGCTGTTAGGTGATATTGTCGTCTGTCCTCAGGTTGCTGCAGCCCAAGCGGTCACTGCAGGTCATGACACTATTAATGAAATTTTGTTGCTAACCACCCATGGAATTCTTCATCTTCTCGGTTACGACCATGCTGAACCTGAAGAGGAACTAGAAATGTTCGGAATTCAACGCGAAATTTTGACCGCCTTTTACGAGTCGGAGCAAAACTAACTTGCTAGCCATTGCTCTCTGGGTCGCTGTTCTAATCGCAGTTTGCGTTGTCGTCCTTTCCGTTTTAGCTGCGGCAATGAAGCGCGAACTCAATGAGTTTTCGCGACACGAGTCGCTTGGATTTTTGAGATTGGCCCTAGTTGGTGCATTCGGCGTCGTGATCACTCAAGGTCTTTCGGCACTCGATATGCTTTGGTACTGGCTGACCGCTCTAGTCCTTTCAATTACCGGTGCGTTGTTGCTCGGCTCTCAGCTTCTTGCAAAAGCGCTCGGGCATCGCAAATTTGGTCAAGGTTTGGCGCGCCTGTTCAAGCCTCTGGTGAAATCAATTGACCTTATCTTTACGCCAATTGCCTCGAAACGAATTGAGGAACCCGAAGAGTTTGAACAGGAATTCATGGATTCCGTTGAAGACTTCGGCGAAACGGTTGTTCGTGAAATCATGGTTCCACGAATCGACATGGTTACCGTCGCTGCCGAAAAGACCCTCAAAGATTCGCTGCGCATGTTCATGGAATCTGGTTTCTCCAGACTTCCGGTACGCGGTAAAAACATTGATGATCTCGTCGGCGTTTTGTACCTAAAGGACGTCGCTCGAGTGTTCGACGATAGTGCTAATCGCCTTGATCAAGAGACAGCTGGAAGTCTGGCTCGAAAGCCAATGTTTGTCCCAGATTCCAAGCCTGTTGAAGAGCTCCTCAAGGAAATGCAAATCAAGGCCACGCACGTTGCAATCGCGATTGATGAATACGGCGGTGTCGCTGGAATGGCGACCATGGAGGATGTCATTGAGGAATTGGTTGGTGAAATCAACGACGAATACGACCGTGAGCGTCCGGACATCGAACAGCTAGCTGAAGATGTCTTGCGAGTTTCGGCTAAGTCATCACTGTTTGAGCTGGGTGAACACATTGGACTAGAGCTCGAAGATGACGACATCGATAGCGTTGGCGGATTGGTCACTAAATTGTTGGGCCGTTTGCCTCGCGGTGGCGATCAGGTTCACGCATCGGGTTTAACTTTCACGGCGGAACGCTTTGAGGGCAGAGATAAGCGACTGGTTACCGTTTTGGTAAAGGTCGACCAAGAAGTACTGACGCTAAGAGAAGAAGAATGACCGAATTTAGATCTGGCTTTGTTTCATTTGTGGGTCGGCCAAACGTTGGTAAGTCAACGCTGACCAACGCTTTAGTTGGGGAAAAAGTCGCTATCACCAGCGCAAAGCCTCAGACCACTAGGCGCGCAATTCGAGGTATTGCAAACCGTGAAGTCGGTCAGTTGATTTTGGTGGATACTCCTGGTCTTCACCGACCTCGAACGCTTCTAGGGGAGCGCTTAAACAGTTTGGTTGAGACGACTCTCGGCGATGTTGATGTTATTGGGTTCTGTATTCCGGCAAATGAAAAGATCGGCCCTGGCGACGGCTTCATCAACGAACAGCTTTCGAAATACCGCCGAGCGAAACTTGTAGCAATCATTACTAAGAGTGAGACTGTCTCTCGAGATGCTCTTGCTCAACAGTTACAGGCGGTTTCCGAACTTCGAGACTGGAAAGCAATCATCCCGGTGTCTGCTGTCTCCGGCGAGCAAGTTGTCGAACTAGCTGATCTGCTAATCGACATGCTTCCTGTTTCACCGGCGCTGTACCCAACCGACGTGGCAACTGATGAATCCATGGAGCAGAGAATTTGCGAACTGGTTCGTGAAGCTGCCCTCGAAGGAGTTCATGATGAACTACCACACTCAATCGCTGTAACCATCGACGAAATGGGTGAGCGCGAGGGCGGAACCCTATACGACATTCACGCGAATGTCTGGGTCGAGCGAGATTCGCAAAAAGGGATAATCATCGGTAAGGGCGGTTCACGTCTGAAAGATGTTGGTTCGAAGGCTCGTAAGGAGATCGAACAATTACTCGGACGCAAAGTCTTTTTAAGCCTTCGCGTGAAAGTTTCGTCCGACTGGCAGCGCGACCCTAAGGCGCTTGGGCGTCTGGGCTTCTAAGGCCTATTGGTGCTAACCTAAAACCATGTTTGCTCTACTCCTGCTTAGCAGCCGCGACGAGGCCTAACCTAGCCATCCTTTGTCGCGGAGTTTCGCTTGCAGCTAGATAAATCGTCATAGACAAACAAACGAAAGAGCAGCAGATGCGCAATCAACAAAAACCTTCGGGGATGCCGGTACACAAGTATCAGCCTTTCCATGAACAAATCAACGTAGAACTTGCCGACCGCACCTGGCCGTCGAAGCGAATTGAACAGGCGCCAATTTGGTGTGCGGTTGATCTTCGTGATGGAAACCAAGCCCTAATTGATCCAATGAGCCCCGAGCGCAAACTCAAGATGTTCAAGCTCCTAGTAAAGATGGGCTATAAGGAAATTGAAGTTGGCTTCCCAAGCGCCAGCCAAACTGATTTCGACTTTGTGCGTCTACTCATCGAAGACGGACACATCCCAGAAGACGTAGTCATTCAGGTTCTAACTCAGGCTCGAGATCACCTAATTGAACGCACGTTTGAGTCGCTCAAGGGTTCGAAACAGGCTGTAGTCCATTTCTACAATTCCACCTCGGTTTTGCAGCGCCGGGTGGTTTTCAACCAGGACAAAGACGGCATCAAGGAAATCGCCCTTCACGCAGCCCGGAAATGCAAGGAACTCGAATCGACCTTAGAGGGCACCACGGTTTATTACGAATACTCTCCAGAGAGTTACACCGGAACCGAGCTTGAGTACGCAGTTGAGGTTTGCAATGCTGTTGTCGAAATCATTGACCCAAGCCCGTCTCACAAGATGATTTTGAACCTTCCGGCAACCGTTGAAATGGCAACTCCAAACATCTACGCTGATTCAATTGAATGGATGAGCCGGAACCTTGACCGTCGCGACAGCATCCTCATTTCTCTTCACCCACACAACGACCGCGGCACAGCCGTCGCTGCCGCTGAGCTTGGCTACCTAGCCGGAGCAGATCGTATCGAAGGCTGCCTGTTCGGTAATGGTGAGCGAACTGGAAACGTTGACCTAGTGACTCTTGGTATGAACCTGTTCAGTCAGGGAATCGACCCACACATCGACTTCAGTGACCTCGATGAAATCAAACGAACCGTCGAGTATTGCAACCAGTTGCCTGTGCCGGAGCGTGCTCCTTACGGTGGCGACTTGGTTTACACCGCATTCTCGGGTTCTCACCAGGACGCCATCAAAAAGGGATTCGAACTCATGGGCAAGGAAGCTGCCGAAAAGGGAGTTTCCGTGGACGACCTAGTTTGGGCGGTTCCTTACCTTCCAATCGATCCAAAGGATGTTGGTCGCTCGTATGAAGCGGTTATTCGCGTGAACTCACAGTCGGGTAAGGGTGGAGTTGCCTACCTATTGAAGAGCGATCACTCGCTCGACCTTCCTCGAAAGCTTCAGATCGAGTTCTCGAGGGTGGTCCAGAATAAGACAGATGCCGAGGGCGGAGAGGTCTCAAGTGAAAAACTTTGGGATATCTTTACGGACGAATACCTTCCAGCGGTAAATCCTGCACAAAAATGGGGCCGTTTCGAGCTTAAGAAGATTGCAACCAATTCAGACATGGATGGAACAGTCAAACTAGATGTTGTACTTCGAGATGGCAACGGTGAAGTCAGTAAGAACGGAACGGGAAATGGCCCCATCTCTGCTTTCATTGATGTCCTTTCTCAAATCGGAGTTGAAACTCGACTGCTCGACTACGTTGAGCACACGTTGAGTGCTGGCGGCGACGCTCAGGCGGCTTCTTATATTGAACTTGAGGTTGGCGGTCAAACTCTTTGGGGCGTAGGCATCGATGGCGACATTGCTACAGCTTCGCTGAAAGCCTTAATTTCGGCAGTAAACCGCAGCTTGCGCTAACCATGCCGGTCTACCGCGATGAGGCAGTGATCATTCGAACCCACAAGCTGGGGGAAGCAGATCGCATCGTTACTATGCTTTCTCGCTATCACGGTCTCATTCGAGCGGTTGCAAAAGGCGTACGCCGCACAACTTCGAAGTTTGGTTCAAGGCTCGAACCGTTCATGGTTGTCGACATTCAACTGCATGAAGGTAGAAATCTCGACACAGTAAATCAGGTCGAAACGTTGAACGCCTATGGCGGACAAATCATAGAAGACTATCCGGCATACACCGCGGCCACTGTTATGGTCGAAACTGCCGAGAAACTTGCAGGTGGAGAAACTTCACCACAGCAGTATCTATTGCTGGTCGGCGGATTGCGAGCTCTGGCAAATAAGGATCACGATTCAACCCTGATCCTTGATTCGTATCTACTAAGGGCTCTGTCGGTAGCTGGCTGGGCTCCCAATTTCACAGATTGCGCGCGCTGTGGCAAGCCAGGCTTACATCAAGACTTTGTGCTTCAGGCTGGGGGCATGGTCTGTGTCGATTGTCGTATAGCTGGAGCGGTCAAACTAAACGAAGCCAGCGCTAGATTACTTGGCGCACTTTTGGCTGGCGATTGGGAATTTGCAGACAAAACCGATGAATCAACCAGGGCCTCAGCATCTGGGGTAGTCGCAGCTTATTCGCAATGGCACATCGAACGAGGGCTAAAATCACTACAACATGTCGAACGTACCTAAATTCACCAAAGTGCCGAATCACGTTGCCATCGTTATGGACGGTAACGGTCGTTGGGCTAATGAACGCGGCCTTACTCGAGTTGAAGGGCATAAGGCTGGCGAAGTCGCTCTACTCGATGTAGTCGAAGGTGCAATCCAAGCTGGAGTCAAGTACCTCACGGTTTATGCGTTCTCTACCGAGAACTGGAAACGCTCCCCAGAAGAGGTTCGGTTCCTTATGGGATTCAACCGAGAAGTCCTGCAACGCAGACGAGACACTCTAAATGGCTGGGGAGTTCGAATTCGTTGGGCTGGGCGCCGTCCAAAACTTTGGGCAAGTGTGATTCAAGAGCTTCAAGACGCTGAGAAGTTGACTGCAAAAAACAAGACACTCACTTTGACGATGTGCGTAAATTACGGCGGACGAATTGAACTAGTTGATGCCATTAACCAGATAACCGAAGAGGTTGCTGACGGAAAGCTTCGTGCCGGCAGTATTACCGAAAAAACTGTTCAGAAATACCTACAAACCTCGCAACTGCCCGATGTTGATCTATTTCTAAGATCTTCGGGGGAACAACGAACCTCAAACTTCCTGCTCTGGCAGTCGGCTTATGCTGAATTTGAATTCGATGACACTTTGTGGCCTGATTTTCGTAGAGAACACCTTTGGAAGGCAATCGAGGAGTTCGGTAACCGTAGTCGTCGCTTCGGTAAAGCAATCGACAGTCCAAAAGGTCCTACTTCTAAGTAGAATTGTTACTTCGCACACACATTGGTTTACATCCAGTAAATCGATAGAAACATGGAGTTCAAGTGGCCACCCCAAACCGCCTAGATTCGGTAATTTCACTCGCGAAGCGTCGCGGATTCGTTTTTCAAGCTGGAGAGATTTACGGCGGAAGCCGTTCTGCCTGGGACTACGGGCCACTCGGTGTTGAACTCAAAGAAAACATCAAAAAGCAGTGGTGGCGAACCATGGTTCAGAGTCGCGACGACATCGTCGGCTTGGACTCATCGGTCATTCTGCCAAGAAAAGTTTGGGAAGCATCAGGTCACGTTCGTGAATTCTCAGACCCGCTAATCGAATGCACCAGTTGTCACAAGCGATTCCGCCAAGATCACTTGGAAGAAGCTTTCGAAGAAAAGAAGGGTCGCACCCCTGAGAGCATGGCCGACATCGCCTGCCCAAACTGTGGTGGCAAAGACTCTTGGACCGAGCCGAAGGCATTCAACGGGTTACTGCAGACCTTCCTCGGACCAGTTGCTGCTGAAGAGGGGCTTCACTATCTGCGTCCAGAGACCGCGCAGGGTATTTTTGTGAACTTTGCGAATGTTCTTGGAGCAGCTCGCATGAAGCCGCCATTTGGTATCGGTCAGATCGGTAAGTCATTCCGCAACGAGATCACTCCTGGAAACTTTATTTTCCGTACCCGTGAGTTCGAACAGATGGAGATGGAATTCTTTGTTGAGCCAGGCACGGACGAACAGTGGCACGATTACTGGATCGAGCAGCGCATGAACTGGTACACCGATCTCGGTATTAACCCAGACAACCTTCGCCTGTACGAGCACGCAAAAGAGAAACTTTCGCACTACTCGAAGCGAACTGTAGACATCGAGTATAAATTCGGGTTCCCTGGCAGTGAATTCGGTGAACTTGAAGGTATTGCTAACCGAACCGACTTCGACCTAACCACTCACTCACGTGAGTCGGGCTCTGACCTTAGCTATTTTGATCAAAACAAGAACGAGCGTTGGACCCCATACGTAATCGAACCAGCGGCGGGTCTAACTCGTTCGCTAATGGCATTCCTAGTAGACGCTTACTCGGAAGATGAAGCGCCAAACACCAAGGGTGGCGTTGATGTTAGAACTGTGCTTCGCCTTGATTACCGCCTAGCGCCGGTCAAGGCAGCTGTGCTACCGCTGAGCCGTAACGAGGAACTTTCCCCGGTTGCCCGCAACCTGGCACAGGAACTTCGCGGTTACTGGAACATCGACTTCGACGATTCAGGCGCCATCGGTCGCCGCTACCGTCGCCAAGATGAGATCGGCACTCCGTTCTGTATCACCGTAGACTTCGAGACTCTTGAAGACCAAGCGGTTACAGTCCGCGAACGCGACACCATGCAGCAGGAACGTGTTTCGCTCGATAAGCTTCGTGGTTACCTTGCAGAGAGACTTCTCGGCTAAGAGTGGCTCAAGTCAGCCAAAAGCCAGCACTTCAATACGGGAAACTTGCCATTGCAACTCCCGTAGTGCTTGCCCCTATGGCTGGAATCAC
>JBJORE010000009.1:0-16037 GCA_046049565.1 Actinomycetota bacterium | reverse complement strand
AGAGTGCCTCCACCGAACGCCTCACCCGAAAGTTTCAATAAAACTCGACGCTTGTGTGCCATGGCTTCCTCCTACTTCCATCTTATTTGTGGCAAAGGAAAAGGCTCGACCGTTTGGGCCGAGCCTTGTCCATAATTTTGTGTTTAGGCTCCTACGCGGAAGCGTACGAAACCTGCAACTTCTAGACCAGCGTTCTCAAGAACCTTGGCAACCGACAACTTGTTGTCCTTTGCAAAGTCCTGCTCAAGAAGCACATTCTCCTTGAAGAAGCCAGTAACGCGGCCTTCAACGATCTTGGCAAGAGCAGCCTCAGGCTTACCCTCGTTGCGTGCGGTCTCTTCAGCGATGCGACGCTCGGTTGCAACAACATCAGCGTCCACGTCGTCACGGGTTAGGTGGTTCGGTGAGAAAGCTGCAATGTGAACTGCAACGTCGTGAGCGGTCTCGTCGTCGTTACCAGAGTAAGCAACTAGCACGCCAACCTGTGGAGGTAGGTCCTTGCTGGTGCGGTGAAGGTAAGCGTCAACCTTGGCGCCCTCAACAACAGCCACGCGACGAAGTTCAACCTTCTCACCCATGATTGCCGCCTCGTCGTTGATTGCATCTGCAACCGACTTGCCACCTAGGTTGGCAGCCAAGGCTGCGTCGAGGTCTTTCGCACCGGCAGCGGAAACTGCGTCTGCGATGGACTCGGCTAGTGCAACAAACTTCTCTGCCTTGGCAACGAAGTCAGTCTCGCAAGCAAGCTCAAGTAGGTAACCGGTTCCGCCAACAACACGAGCAACGATTAGACCGTTGCTGGGCGCCTGAGCGCTCGCGTAGGGCCTTTACGTCTGCTGCGGTGTAGTTCGCCATTACTCTGCGTCCTTCTCTGCTGGTGCTGCCTCAGCTGCTGCTGGAGCATCGGTGCCTAGTAGTTCCTGTTCCCACTCGGCTAGCGGCTCAACCTCTTCAGGCTTCGAGTGCTTTGCCTTTAGACCCTCGGCAACTGCATCTGCAATTACGCGGGTTAGTAGGGCGATCGAACGGATTGCGTCGTCGTTTCCAGGAATACCGATGGTGACCTCGTCTGGGTCACAGTTGGTGTCCAAGATACCGATAACTGGGATGCCTAGCTTCTTCGCTTCGGTGATTGCTAGGTGCTCCTTGTTGGTGTCAACGACCCATAGAGCCGAAGGCTGACGGGAAACGTTGCGGATACCACCAAGTGACTTCTCTAGCTTGTCCTTTTCGCGGCGAAGGATTAGAAGTTCCTTCTTGGTTAGACCAGTCTTGGTTGCGCCTGAGAAGTCCATGACTTCTAGTTCCTTTAGACGGGTTAGACGCTTCTGGATGGTCT
The DNA here is from genome assembly GCA_046049565.1 of Actinomycetota bacterium. Taxonomy (GTDB): domain Bacteria; phylum Actinomycetota; class Actinomycetes; order Actinomycetales; family Microbacteriaceae; genus Rhodoluna. The sequence continues at coordinate 14,698 of JBJORE010000009.1, read as the reverse complement.
GGAAGTTGGTCAAAAGACCACCCAACCAACGCTCGTTGATGTATGGCTGACCTACGCGCTGGGCCTGCGAAGCGATTGCTTCCTGAGCCTGCTTCTTGGTGCCAACGAACATTACCGAACCACCGGCTGCTACTAGGTCCTTAACGAACGAGTAAGCCTGGTCGATGTGGGTTAGCGACTTCTGAAGGTCGATGATGTAGATGCCAGAACGGTCGGTCAAGATGAAACGCTTCATCTTTGGATTCCAACGACGGGTCTGGTGCCCGAAGTGCACGCCGCTGTCAAGCATCTCGCGCATTGTTACTACTGCCATGGCAGTTTCTCCTTATTGGCACACGAATGTGCCACTCAGTTAATTGCTTCCGGCGGTTGCCGGTCACACCTGGTGTCGCATCTAAAACAGCCAGCAAGCTGGACCGAGTGGTTATTCGATGGGGTTCGACACGCGAAGTCAACGCCTAAACGTTGCTAGGTATAGCCTAACAGCCAATCTCGCGAGTTTTCCACCGTTTAAACCGCGAGCGCAGAAGTGTTTATGAAGGTTTGATGATTAGTTGATGATGCCCAACCGTTTCACTTTGGCTTTACTTTTTGTGGCTAGTGCATTGCTTCTGAACTTTGTTCCGCCCTCATATTCGGCGAGCGCAGTTGAAACCTGGCGCATACCTTTGAAATCACCAACGCTTGTCAACGAATTTCGTCAACCTAACGCTGATTGGTCCTCAGGTCACCGAGGGGTCGATTACTTGGCTCAAGACCGCGACGCGATCTATGCAGCTCACTCTGGTGTGGTTTCTTACGCAGGAAGGGTTGTAAATCGCTCGGTGGTTAGCATTAGGCACAAAAATGGCTACCTAACCTCCTATGAACCAGTTTGCTCAGACCTAAAGCCTGGAACCTCCTTGGAAACCGGTGAGCTAATCGGTGAGGTTTGTTCCGACCCCGACTATCCATCACATTGTGGACTGCGGCTTTGCCTACATTTCTCTTTGCGGAGCCCAAACGGCTATCTCTCACCCCTAGTCACGATCGGTGGGCTATCCCCGAGTCGACTTAAGCCCTGGGATGGGCTGAGGTGTAACCCTCTTTCAAACGATCAATGCTGACATGCGTATAAATCTGCGTTGTTCCCAAACTTGCGTGACCGAGTAACTCTTGAACCGCTCGAAGGTCAGCTCCTCCATCTAGCAAATGTGTAGCTGCCGTGTGGCGAAGTGCATGCGGACCAGCGGCACCAATCGCAGTACCCGCCAAGGCTTTAGCCACAACCTCGTAGATCTGTCTAGTACCAAGTCGCTTACCTTGAGAGTTGATCAGTAATTCAAATGAAGTCTTTGGAGATACCAAAGCCGGGCGACCGTTTGACAACCAGTCTTGGAGTGCCACCTCGGCAGGTATCCCGTAAGGAATCATCCTTTGTTTATTTCCCTTGCCGGTAACGCGAATCAACCGACGGTTTTCGTCTATGTCTGAAATGTTTAGTCCGGCAAGCTCACTTACACGTGCTCCAGTGGCATAAAGCAACTCAACTACCAACAAATCTCGCTTTGCTGTTGGCTCCCCTGCATTGGCCGCTTCCTCCAGAACTTCAAAGATCTCCAACATGGCCTCACGGGTGGCAACCTTGGGAAGCGTTTTATTGGCTTTAGGCGTTCTCAGACGAAGGCCTGGGTCGTGAGACAGGTCCCCCTGCTCAAACAACCACGCGGTAAATGACCTAACCGAGGCTGTTTTGCGAGCCATCGAAGATTTGGCCATTCCTCGCTCGCTGAGGGTGTATAGCCAGGCGCGAAGGGATTCTAGATCGACCTCAGACGGTGAACTTATCCCCTGAACTTCGAGAAAATCAACCAGGTCTGCCAAATCTGTGAGGTAACCCTTGACGGTGTGCGCCGAATATCCTCGACCTGCCTCAAGGAAGGTGCGAAAACGATCCAACGCTGAAGCGTAACTAGTTAGCACCTAAATAAGAATATGGCTTATTCAGGGAAATGGCAGGCAACTTCGGCCTTACCGACTTTTTGAAGAAGTGGCTCAACCTCAAAGCACTTGGTGGTTGCCTTCCAGCAGCGAGTACTGAAAACACAGCCGGTTGGTGGCTTCATTGGGCTAGGCAGTTCGCCGGTAAGAACAATCTGCTCACGCTTACGCTCTAGCACTGGGTCTGGAATCGGAACGGCAGAAAGGAGCGCCTTGGTGTAAGGGTGGTGAGGCGTTGAATAGATGGAGTCGGTTGGTGCGATTTCCATCATCTTGCCTAGGTACATAACTCCCACTCGGTCGGAGATGTGCTGAACCACCGAAAGGTCGTGGGCAATGAACAGGTAAGACATGCCAAACTCATCGCGAATGTCGGTAAGAAGGTTCACGACCTGAGCTTGGATGGATACATCCAACGCTGAAACAGGCTCGTCACACACAATGAACTTTGGGTTCAAGGCAATCGCGCGAGCAATGCCAATGCGCTGTCGTTGGCCGCCGGAAAACTCGTGCGGGTAGCGGTCGTAGTGTTCAGCATTTAAGCCAACTCGCTCAAGTAAATCCTGAACCGCGCGCTTTACGCCGAACTCTGGCTTGATTTTGTGTACCTCAAACGAGGCGCCAATGATTGCACCAACCGACTGACGTGGGTTTAGCGAAGACTGTGGATCTTGGAAAATCATCTGCATTTTGGTGCGCAAAGGCTTCATCTTTGCATTTGAATAGCCTGAGATTTCTTCGCCCTCAAACTTGATCGAACCAGCGGTTGGATCGTAAAGCTTGAGAATGGTTCGGCCGGCAGTCGACTTTCCACACCCAGATTCACCGACTAACCCCAAAGTTTCACCCTTGTTCAAGGTGAAGCTCAAACCGTTTACGGCTTTGTTGGTTCCCTTGTCGCGAGAGAAGATTCCAGCACCCGCAACTGGGAAGAATTTTTGAAGATCGGTTACTTGGAGTAGCGGCTCGTTCACTTGCTAGCAGCCTTTCGGTCGTATAGGTGACAACGAACAAGGTGGTTGCCTTCAACTGCCTTTAGTTCAGGGCTAGAGTCACAGGTACCCTCTGGAAGTTCAGACTTACGGTCACAGCGGGCGGCAAAGGCACAGCCCTGCCCTAGCTTAATTAGTGAAGGCGGTTGACCAGGAATCGCACGGAGACGCTTTCCGTGACCCTTGTCCATGCGTGGAATTGAGTCAAGCAAGCCAACCGTATATGGCATCAAAGGCTTGCTATACAAGTCGTTTACGTCGGCGCTTTCAACCAGGCGACCGCCATACATTACGTTAACGCGGTCCGCTGAGCCGGCCACAACGCCTAGGTCGTGTGTGATCAAGATAACCGCCATCGAGAATTTCTTCTGCAAGTCAGTTAAAAGTTGCAAGATCTGCGCCTGAACAGTCACATCGAGCGCCGTGGTCGGTTCGTCGGCGATTAGAACCTTGGGATTGTTCATGAGTGCCATGGCGATCATGACGCGCTGGCGCATACCGCCAGAGAACTGGTGAGGATAGGCTTTGAGTCGTTCTTCTGGGTCGGCGACACCAACCAGCGACAATAGCTCGACCGCACGATCGTGGCTCACCTTTTTGTCAACTTCGTTGTGAACTTGGTGGGCTTCAATCAGCTGGTCGCCAATCGTGTAATACGGGTGCAGAGCAGACATTGGGTCTTGGAAAATCATGGCGATGTCTTTTCCGCGAATCTTGCGGAGGTCATCGTTGGCCATTCCAATTAGATCAACATCACCAGCGTCGGTCTTAAGAATTACTGAACCCGTGATGGTGGTTTTGGAACCTGGGAGCAATCCCATGTATGCGAGGTTGCTCACTGATTTGCCCGATCCAGATTCACCTACGATCGCTAGCGTCTCGCCGGCTTTTAGGTCGAACGAAACACCGGCCACGGCATTTACGACACCGTCAGGGGTGGCAAAAGATACTTTGAGATCGCGAACTGATAACAGAGACATTAGACCCTCACTCTCGGGTCAATAAAGGCGTAAACGATGTCGAGGATAGCGTTCATGACGACGACGATTGCCGCAGCCAAAATGGTGGTTCCAACGATTACCGGAAGGTCGATGTCAACCACAGCGTTGAGTGATAGACGTCCCATACCTGGAAGGTTGAACACAGCTTCGGTGAGGATGGCTCCACCGAGTAGTCCGGCAAAGTCAAGACCTGCCATGGTGACGATTGGTGCCAGTGCTGCACGAAGTGTGTGCTTTCCGAGAATCACACCGTCGCTCAAGCCTTTGGCGCGAGCTGTGCGAATGTAATCTTCGGTTGAAATTTCAAGAATCTGGCTACGAACAAATCTGGTGTAAATAGCAGCATAAGCAAACGCCAAGGTGATCCATGGCAAAACCATGCTCAAGAACCAACCAAGGATGTCTTCGTCGGGAGCGGTGTAACCACCGGCAGGGAACGGCGACCAGTCAACCTTGATAACAAGGAAAACGATCAACATAAGACCGGTAAGGAACGTTGGAAGTGAAGTACCAACTAGGACGAAAGCGGTAGACAGAGTGTCCCAGATCTTGCCACGGAATTTAGCCGCGACGATACCGAGACCTACACCGACAATTAACCAAAGGACAAGTGCGCCGATTGCGAGTGAAAGAGTCACTGGCATTGCGTCAAAAACTAGGTCGGTCACGCAGGCGTGCTGCAAGAATGAATAACCGAATGAAGGTGCTGCACAGAAGATTTCTGCGGCTCCTTCACCGAAAGTGCGACCAGCAAAAAGGCCGACAAGGAAGATCCAGTACTGCTCAAAGAATGGCTTATCGTAGCCGAGGCGCTTGGCATTGGCTTCGATGATGCCTGGATCGTTACAGCTCTTGCCACATGTCAACGATGCTGGGTCGTAAGGCAGTAGAGCGAAAATTAGGTAAACAGCGAAACTTACCGCAAGGAGAATTAGCAGCGTTAAGCCGAGCCTGCGCGTGATGTAGGCCAATAGACCGGTCATCTTCATTTCCTTTCTTTGCTTGCGGTTTGAGATTGAATGTTCGTGGTGTTGGGGCGAACCCCAACACCACGAAACAATCTGTTAGGTGTTACTTCTTGATGTAGAGGTCACCGAACGACAATGCGCCCTGTGGCTCCCAGAAGAATGCTCCACCAATTCCCGAGCCCCAGATTTCCTGAGTCTTCGAGAAGGTACCTGGAATTACCCACATCTGGTCCATGGCGTAAGTGTTTAGAGCAGCCCATTCGGCACCCTGCTTCTTACGGTCTGGCTCAGTCAAGTTAGCGTCTGAACGCTTCTTGAACTCTGCGTAGGCTGGGTCTTCCCAGTTCTGCGACATTGGGAATCCACCCTCAGCAGTGAACAACTCTGGGATAACAGTCGAGGCGTTTGCCCAGTCTGGTGCCCATCCACCGGCAGATAGGTCGTTCTGCTTGGTTGCGTCTAGCACAACCGAGTAGTACTTACCTGGCTCGATGAAGTTGAACTTCATGGTGATTCCAACTGCAGCCATCGACTCAATCCAGATGGCCGAAGCCTTCTTGTTGGTTTCGCTGTCTGCGATGTCGTAGATGATTCCACGCTTAGGGTCGGTTGCGCGAGCGTATAGCTCTGGGCACTCGGTTGCAGCCTGGGCCATAAGAGCCTTAGCCTTCTCCACGTTACCCTCTGGCTTCCAGTCCTTGTCGTTTGTCGCGACGTTGGTCTTAGCGTAGTCAAGACCCATTAGAGGCTTGATAACACCATCGGCTGGGTCACCGTTGAATGCCTGGCCACCTGCAAGGGTAATCAACGACTGGAAGTTCTTTCCGTAGTAGATTGCCTGGCGAACTGGTAGACAGTTCAACTTCTTGACGTTTACAGCTGCGTAACGAACGTATGGGTCGTAGACGTTGATAGCGCGGCCCTTGTACTTGTCAAGAACGTTACCTTCCTCGTCGAATACTGCCGATAGGTTGGTTGGCAACAGCGAGTCAAGTGAGACTGCAGTCTTGTTCTTGTCAGATAGAAGAAGCTGGTCGATAACTTCAGAAGCCTGACCGAACTTAACAACAATCTTGTCTGGGAATGCACGCTCAGCGCGTAGTGGGTCAGAAGCCTTGTTCCACTTGTCGTTGCGTACTAGAACCATCGAGTCGTTGATCTTGTATGACTTGATCTTGTATGGACCAGTTGAAACTGGAGCAAGATCGTACTGGTCACCGGTGTCCTTAGCCTTTGGTACTGGGCTGAAAGACAAGTAGGTAACGGTGTAGTTGAAGTCACCAACCGAACGCTTCAAGTTGAAGGTGATGGTCTTGTGGTCTTCAGAACAAGTGATGGCCTTGTCGAACGATGCAGTGTCGTTTGCTGCGTCGGTCGAGTATGGACCCTTGTAAGCTGACGAGCCGTCCTCTAGCGAAGGAATGTCTAGCATTCCGATTGCGTAGGTTGGACCATCGGTGATGATGTCGGTTGCGAAGGTACGAGAAACACCGTACTTAATGTCTTCACAGGTGATTGGGCTGCCGTCTTCGAAGGTTGAACCATCGCGTAGGGTGAACTCCCAAGTCTTGTTGTCATTCGAAGCACGACCGGTGTCGGTGGCTAGGTCTGGAACAACTGCCGAACCAGCAGCACCTTCAGCGCGGTCGTAAGCAGTCAGCGTGCGCTGAAGGTACGAACCGAACCATGCGATGTGCATACCGGTGTAGTTACGCTGTGGATCTGCGTGAGTCCACTGCTCTGAGTTGGTGAGGTACGTGATGGTACCTCCGGCATTAGCAGGAGCACAGCCAGTTAGCAGTCCTCCAGCAAGTGCCGCAGCCGAAAGGGTAGCTAGCGCTACCTTTAGGCCTTTCTTGCCTTTCAACATGTCACCCTCCTAGGTTGATGTTTTGTTTATTACTCCAATTGGAGTAAGTCTTAGTTCTCGCTCTTCGGATCCAACGCATCTCTCAATGCGTCACCGAGCAAGTTGAATGTCAGCACCAACAAAATCAGTGCCAAAGATGGGATAAAGAAGTAAACGGAGTTGTTCATCATGTACTTAGTTGAGTCAGCGATGATCGTTCCGAGGGTTGGCATGGGTGGTTGGACTCCAATGCCGAGGTAAGAGAACACGGCTTCCGCACTCAAATAGCCAGGTAGCGCCAACGACACGTAGATGATGATTGGCGTCCACACATTGGGTAGAACTTCCTTCATCAAAATACGGAAGTTAGAGGCTCCAAGTGCCCTTGCCGATAGCACGAAGTCACGTTCGCGAATCGAAATTACCTGTGAACGAATGATTCGACTGAGGTAAGGCCAGCCAAAGATAGCGAAAATGAGAATCAGGTAGAGGATCCGGGCTTCATTACCTTGAATAAGACCGGACTTTTCCATGCGCTCAATCGTTGGGGCACTAAGCGCGATAATCATGAAGAATGTTGGGAACGCTAGTAAGAAGTCTGTGAAGCGCCCGATGATTCCGTCAATGCGGCCGCGGAAATAACCACCGACGATACCCATGAAAAGTCCGAGGATAACCGTAATTACAACCGAAGTGATGGCAATAAGGAATGAAACTCGGGCTCCGAAAAGCATTCTGGCCAAAAGGTCGTAACCGATACCAGGTACAACACCAAGAGGGTGTTTTGCGCTTATACCGTTCCAGTCTCCAGGAACTTCGCCTCGAGAGTCGAGTGCACCTTCGTCGCGAGCTTCAGGGTTGATCCCCAGCAATGAGTAAACAAGTGGAGCGAGGACTACAGCAAGTACTACAAATACCGCTACCGCTAGGGCAGGTATAGCAACCTTGTTGCTCTTGAATCTACGCCATGCAAGTTCACGGGGGCTGTGCCCGGTGATCTTCTGTTCGGCTTCCTTGCTAAACACTCCCCTAATCTACATGTAAGCGGTTTAATCCGCAGGTCTATATGGCTTTACAAAGTAACGAATTGGTAAATTCATTTCAATAGTCGCGAGTGCGAACGTTTCCAAAGTCCATCTGTTGTCAAATCGACTTTCCCTAATAACTTGAGGGTGCCCAGCGCCATCTTTAGCTCCACCAACGCCATGCCAGTTGCTTTGAGAAGGTCATCAAACGAACGACCACGACGTTCAAGCGCATCAAGTGCCCGTAACTCAAGCACACCAAGCCCTTCCAGTTCAGTCTGACCGCTCGATCTCCAGCCAAGTTCGACGGGTAAGTCTGAAACTTCGATCAGAAGATTTGCCTTCGAATCACGGATAAGGCGATTGCAACCGGCCGAAGCGGCACTAGTGATTGGCCCTGGTACGGCAAAAACTGGCCTTCCGAGTTCTGTTGCGTGATTAACGGTATTGATGGACCCCGAACGCCAACCCGCTTCAGTTACCACCACAGCTTCGGATAGCGCGGCAATAAGGCGGTTTCTCTGGAGGAATCGCCACCGCGTTGGTTTGGCGCCAGGTGACATTTCGCTAAGTAAAAGCCCTTTGTGGCTTATTTCGTCGAAAAGCTCGAGATTGGCTGAAGGATAAAGAGAATCAAGTGCACCTGCCATGAACGCAATAGTCGAACCCTCCAATTTAAGTGCTGTCCGGTGCGCGACTGTGTCTATACCCAACGCGCCACCTGAAACAGTGACGGCACCGTCTTGAACCAAACATGCAACCAGCTCGCTGGTCACCCGCTGTCCATAGTGAGTAGCATTTCTAGATCCCACGACACCGATGGGTCGGCTTAGCCCGACCAGATGTTCAATGTTCCCGCGATACCAAATTGCCAGCGGTGAGTGTGGGCCTAGATCCCTAAATTGATGAGGCCACATTTCGTCCGAAGGCAAAAGCAACTTGAAGTCATAGCGGTTCGCACAAGCTATTTTGTCTGTGGCTAAGTTTTCTGAGAATCTCGGCGACCAGCGCTCATAAGCAGCCCGAACATCTTCTCCTAGTTCGCGACGTTGCTTGAAAGCTACCAGTGCGCCGCAGGGACCCAATTCGTTTATTAGTTCGCCTGCAATTCGATCGCCAGGTTCAACCAGGGCATTCCAAGTAACCGTTGCAAGCAGTTCATCTCGATTGGTCGTTTGGAAATCTCTTCGAATCGAAATTGCCGTCATTTGCCACTGCCTCGAAGATAAATGGCCATCGCTAAATCGTCTTTACTTGGAACTGTTTGACCAGATAAATCAGCAAGACTCCAGGCAACCCGAAGACATCGGTCATAGCCTCGCATTGATATGAGATTGCGATCCAAAGCGGAATCTAATTGGGACGTCGTTTGTCTTGGAAGCCTAAGTTCGCGCCTTAGGAAGGAGCCTGGAACTTGCGAATTTGTTTGCCATGGGCTTTTCGCCAGCCTCTCTCTTGAGCTAGCCCTAGCTTCGGTGACGATACCTCGTAACTCGTTCGATGTTGGAGCGGATGACTCGATGCCAAGTAGAGCAGCATTTACCGAGTGCAACTCCAGCCTCAGGTCTAATCGATCACTAAGTGGCCCGGAGAGTCGGTTTTGATATCGGAGGCGACTGACCGCAGAGCAGCTGCAATCCTTGCCTGAGCCAATGGCAAAACCGCAGGGGCAAGGATTGGAGGCAAGAATTAATTGGAAACGTGCGGGGAAGGTTGCGTTGCCCGATGCGCGACTAATAGTTATTTCTCCAGCTTCCAATGGTTGCCTGAGTGCTTCGAGAACGTTGGAGTTAAATTCGGGCGCTTCGTCAAGAAACAAGACCCCGCGGTGCGCAAGCGAAATCAGACCAGGCCTCGGTTGGCTTCCGCCACCACCAACCATAGAAACCATCGATGCTGTGTGGTGCGGCGCTTGAAAAGGGGGAATTTTGGGTAGGCGATTCACATCTAGTTTGGCAACGGAGCGTATTGCACAAAGCTCTACTGCTTCCATCTCTGTGAGGTGCGGCAGAATACCCGGCAACCTGCTGGCAAGCATGGTTTTACCTGCTCCGGGTGGACCCTGCATCAGAAGATTGTGACCACCCACCGCAGCGACTTTCATTGCCTCGATAGCATCTGGTTGACCAACCACATCGCTGAAGCAGGCCGATGGTGTTTCTTCAAGATCAGAAAGCGGTTTTTGCTCTTTGGGGGAAGTTACTTCGACTTGTGCACCAAAGGCTGATGCGACCTGGGTTAGGTGATCAAACCCGATTACCTTCAAGCCGCTAATAAGTTGCGCCTCAGCGAGGTTGTCTATTGGAACGACTGCCGTTTCGATTGGCAATTGCCTTGCCGCGATTATTGCGGCCAATATTCCAACAATCGGCTTTATAGATCCATCAAGTGCCAACTCTCCAAGAAAAACAGTTCGAGCTATGCGCCTTTTATTCACAAGCCCCGCAGCACCTAAAACAGCCATCGCGATGGCAAGGTCGAAACCAGAACCTTGCTTGGGAACAGATGCTGGAGAAAGATTAACCGTGATTCGTCGACCAGGTAGATTGAGTTTTGAATTCGTTGTGGCTGATCTGACTCTCGAAGCCGCCTCGTTCACTGAAGTGTCAGGTAATCCGACCAGAACAAAAGCCGGAAGATTACTCGAAATATCGGCTTCGACTTCTATGAGCCGACCAGCCAATCCGTAAAGACTAATGGCAAGGGTTTTAGCTAGCGGCAATTAGAAAACCTGTTTTAGGTGTTCCAGTTGCACGCGACCCTTATCGACCAGTATCGAAACCGCATCGATTCGCACGTCAATCCCAGTGAGTTGTCTCGCTCGGCACCATTCGCTAACCAACCTTCTCAGACGACTCAGCTTTGCATCCGTTATCGCTTCAAGCGGATGTCCGTAACCATTTCCATTGCGGGTCTTAACCTCTACGAATACATACCGCGCCTTGTCACGGGCGATGAGATCAATTTCGCCCATGTTGCAACGCCAGTTTTTCTCAAGGATTTCGTATCCGATTGACTGCAAATAACTGCCTGCCAATTTTTCACCGTATAAGCCGAGAACGTGGCGACGATTTGGTGGAATAGTCATGGCATAAGAATGCGCCAAAAAAGAATCAAAAAACGTGGGACTTTAAAACTGTGGAGAACTATTCCCCGACTGCAAGTTCCTTTGGTAATTCATAGGCCTTGCCTGATAATTCTTCAACGTTCACATCTTTGAATGTAAGAACTCGAACCGATGAAACAAAGCGGTCGCTTCGGTAAATATCCCAGACCCAAACGTCTTTCATTTCAAGTTCGAAATAGAAATCGTTTCCCGCGTCAACGCGCTTTAGATTTACTTCGTTAGCAAGGTAGAAACGGCGTTCGGTCTCAATAACGTATTTGAAAGTGTCGACTAAGTCGCGGTATTCGCGATAAAGCGCCAATTCGGCATTTCGCTCGTAGTCTTCGAAATCGTTCTCGTCCATGACCCTGATTCTATTCGTTGGTTTAAGTACAACTATTCACCGCTAAGGATTTTTGTTAGCCACGACACGCGATGAATTTCACTTGGCCCGTGAAGTCGAAGTGCATCGATGTGCGAAGCCGATGCATAACCTTTATGTCCGTCTAGTTGGTACATCGGATACTCCTTTGAAAGTTCGACCATTAGGCGATCTCGGGTTACTTTTGCGAGACAAGCCGCGGCTGCGACTGAAACACAATCCCGGTCGGCTTTGGCCTTCACCGTAACCGGAATTCTGGAAACGACTTGCTCTAGCCAATTGTGTGTACCGTCCAGCAATATGTGCACCTGATTATCGGCGAGCGCTTGTTTCACTTCATCTATTTCGGCCAATTGCTTCAGCGCACGAACCGCCGATTCGGCGAGGGATGCAACTATGCCGTGTGAATCAATCTCTTTCGCTTCGACCATTCCAACCGCATAACCCGGAGACCAGGTAATGAGGTCTTCGAAGACTGTTTCACGAGCTTTTTCAGTCATCAGTTTCGAGTCTTGAAGTTTCGTTGGAATCCGGCCGACGTCTAAATTCTTCAAATCCAGGACGAACGCACCAACGGCAACTGGTCCTGCAACTGCACCTCGACCCACCTCGTCAATGCCAATCACATAGCGATACGCGCCGAGGCTGCGTTCAACGTCAGTTGTTGGGTACGGCTTTGAAGACATCGGGATAATTGTCCAACCACTTCCAGTGGGTTTGCGGCCAACTCACTACAAAAGCTCGACCAACAATGAACTTTTTATTCACGAAACCTTTACTCGGAAGGTCGCCGTGGAAACGTGAGTCTTCACTGTTGCCGCGGTTATCCCCCATAACCCAGTAAGAATCTGCCGGTACTGTGACATCAAAATTTTTATCGCTAGGACTTGAACCAGGTGAAACATAAGGTTCGACAATCTCTTCACCATTAATTTGAATTAGCCCATTCGCTGAGCAGCAAACAACTCGGTCACCCGGTTTTCCGATGACTCGCTTCACTAGGTGTTGTGACGAGTCAGGAGCAATCAGACCAAAAGCGGAAAGAAAGAAATCGACTCCCTGCTCGAAAGCCGGTTTGTTGGTTGGTTCTGGAGCTGTGCTCAACCACCCGCCAGGATCTTTGAAAACTACGACGTCGCCACGCTCTATTGCAATCACATTCGGAACTAGCTCATTGACGAATATTCGGTCGTTAATCTGCAAAGTTTCCAACATCGATCCCGAAGGGATGAAAAAGGAACGAAGTAGGAAGGTTTTGATTAGCAAGCTGAGAATAAGTGCAGCGCCGACTACCGAAATGAAGTCAATAAGAAGCGCCAGGAAAATGTTCTTTTTCTGAACGCGACGCAAAAAACGCCCCAAAGCCGTTTTCGGCTCGGGACGTTCTTTGCTCATAAAGAGAAGTTTTATTTCTTGCCGGCGACGTTTGCGCGCTTTTCGCGAATCTTCGCCTTCTTACCGCGTAGGTCGCGCATGTAGTACAACTTGGCACGACGTACATCTCCGCGCTGGATTACTTCGATCGACTCAATAATTGGGGAGTGAATTGGGAAGGTACGCTCAACGCCGAAGCCACCAGCGTCCTTGCGAACGGTGAAGGTCTCGCGGATGCCGTGACCCGAGCGACGAATTGCGTAACCCTGGAAAGCCTGAACACGGCTGCGGTTACCTTCGATGATGTTTACGTTTACCTTGATGGTGTCTCCTACGCGGAATTCAGGAATGTCTGAACGTAGGTTTGGTGCATCAACGACGTCGAGAATGTGCATTTTTAGATCGCTCTCTGTTTTCGCACGCAGGTCAAAAACGAATGGGTTTAGTATTTCGCTCATTCGCTCCCCTGCGGCAGAGACTACAAGGAATGAGCAACCTGTCTATTCTGCCACACTGCCGAGGCTTATTGCTAGTCGTCAAGTAAATCTGGGCGAACAGTTCGGGTGCGCTCAACCTGTTGCTCATGTCGCCAAGCAGCAATTGCCGCATGGTTTCCGCTGGTTAACACTTCTGGCACGTCAAATCCTCGCCAAGAAGCCGGTTTGGTGTAACTCGGGTATTCGAGTAACCCATTCTCATTGTGAGATTCTTCAGCCAAAGACTCGGCATTACCGATAACGCCAGGAATTAGGCGAGCAATTGACTCGATCATCGCAATTGCCGCGACTTCCCCGCCATTGAGAATGTAGTCACCGATGCTGATTAGGCGCACTTTGGCCTTGGTCTCGGCGTAGTCGATAACTCGTTGGTCGATGCCCTCATAGCGACCACAAGCGAAAACGATGTGCCTTGCGCTCGATAGTGCTTGGGCGGTCGCCTGCTTGAAAACCTCACCGGCAGGATTGGTGAAAATCACAATCGTTTCGCCGTCTGGGTCTAGTAGCTCATCGAAAGCCAATCCCCACGGTTCTGGCTTCATAAGCATTCCGGCGCCGCCACCGTATGGCGAATCGTCAACCGTCTTGTGTTTGTCGAATGTCCAGTTTCGAAGGTCATGAGCCTCAAACTGAATCAGGTTTTTGTCGCGGGCTTTGCCAAGAAGTGAAAGGTTTAGTGCGTCGAAGTAATCCGGAAAGATGGTCACGGCATCGATGCGCATTAGTCTTCTTCGATCTCTTCGAATAGGCCCAGCGGTGGAGTAACGATTAGCTTTCCTGCAGCGACGTCAACCTCTGGAACGATTGCCTTCACAAACGGCACCATGACCTCGTTGTCGCCAACCTTGACTACTAGAAGGTCCTGAGCTGGGAAGTGCTCAACGCGGATAACTTCGCCTAGTTCCTGCTCGCCACGGAAAACTTTCAAACCTACCAACTGGTGGTCGTACCAAGCATCTGGCTCTTTTGGAAGTTCCTCAACATCGGCCTGAACCAAAAGAATGGCTCGAATCAGAGTTTCGGCAATGCTTCGGTCGGTGACACCTTCAAGAAAAATCACCGGTGATTGGTTGTACCAGCGTAGTTCGGTAACCGTTACGGTCTTACCGAACCATGGCGAGTCTTGGGGAACCTGTAGCTCAAGAACTGCACCTGGAACAAACCGCTCATTCGGGCTGTCGGTATATAGTTCGAGCTTGATTGCTCCCTTTAGGCCGTGCGCTTTTAGAAGGCGGCCAACCCGGAGCTGAGTTTGATTAGAAATCTGTGTCCACCACGTCGACACGGACTTTTTTGCCGTCGGCTAGAGCCTTGATGACGGTTCTTAGCGACTTAGCAGTGCGGCCGCCGCGCCCGATTACGCGGCCAAGGTCCTCCGGGTGCACGTTGATCTCCAGTAGTTCTTCACCACGGTTGGTCTTACGTGCAGTTACGGTGGCGTCTTCCGGGTGGTCGACGATTCCCTTGACTAGGTGTTCGAGAGCGGCGGCTAGCACTTACTTAAGCCTCTTCTGCTGGAGCTTC
>JBJORE010000008.1:0-15721 GCA_046049565.1 Actinomycetota bacterium | reverse complement strand
GAGCGTTCAAACTGGGAAAAGTTATCGCGAAGTTCGCAAAGTTCACCGGTGCAAACTCCAGAGAAACTCAATGGGTAGAAAACAACTACGACGTTCTTTTTACCTTGAAACTGCGAAAGTGTGACCGTTTCGCCGAACTGATTAGACAAGCTGAAATCAGGTGCCTGATCTCCGATGATTAGCGACATTAAAACTCCTAATGAATTGACCTATTTCTAGACTAAGCAATCTGAAAGTGCGTTTCATTCCAGCGTTCGAGAAGTAGACTTAATGAGCCTTTACCTAGGCGACAAAGTTGTCCCTTTACAAATCCCCCACGAAAGGGTGTATTCGGTGTCTTTAAACAACAACGACGCATACGCAGTTCACAATCCAGACCAGGACCCTGAAGAAACTCGCGAATGGCTTGAGTCGCTTGATGCTGTTGCTCGTGTCCACGGACGCGGTCGTGCTCGCGAGATCATGCTGAACCTTTTGCGTCGCTCTCACGAACTTCAGTTGAACGTACCGATCGTTCCAACCACCGACTACCTAAACACCATTGCACCAGAGAACGAGCCGGAATTCCCTGGTGACGAAACCGTTGAGCGCACTTACCGAGCTTGGATGCGTTGGAACGCGGCCATGTTGGTTCACCGAGCACAGCGCCCAGGCGTTGGTGTTGGTGGTCACATCTCTACTTTTGCCTCGAGTGCATCGCTATATGAAGTTGGATTCAATCACTTCTTCAAGGGTGCCGACCACCCATCAGGCGGCGACCAAATCTTCGTTCAGGGCCACGCGTCTCCTGGCCCTTACGCTCGCGCATTCCTCGAAGGCCGACTTTCTGCTGAACAACTAGACGGATTCCGCCAGGAGAAGTCACACGCTGGAGGCGGGCTATCAAGCTACCCGCACCCGCGTTTGATGCCAGATTTTTGGCAATTCCCTACCGTTTCGATGGGTCTTGGACCGATCAACGCAATCTACCAAGCTCAGTTCAACCGCTACCTTCAGGGTCGTGGTTTCAAGGACACCTCTGAGCAGCACGTCTGGGCATTTCTCGGCGACGGCGAACTTGACGAAGTTGAAAGCCGTGGTGCCCTTCAACTAGCCGCCAACGATGGACTCGACAACCTAACCTTCGTTGTGAACTGTAACCTGCAGCGACTAGACGGTCCTGTCCGCGGTAACGGAAAGATCATCCAGGAACTCGAGAGCTTCTTCCGAGGTGCGGGTTGGAACGTTATCAAGGTTGTTTGGGGTCGTGAATGGGATTCACTACTCGCTAACGACACCGACGGCGCGCTTGTCGATCTTATGAACAAGACTCCAGACGGCGACTACCAGACCTACAAGACCGAAGATGGTGCGTTTGTTCGCGAAAACTTCTTCGGTCGCGACCCACGAACAGCCAAGTTGGTTGAGGGTATGACCGATGACCAGATTTGGGGCCTCAAGCGCGGTGGTCACGACTACCGCAAGGTTTACGCAGCCTACAAGGCGGCAGTTGAGCACAAGGGTCAGCCAACTGTTATTTTGGCAAAGACCATCAAGGGATTCACCCTAGGTAAATCTTTCGAAGGCCGTAACGCAACCCACCAGATGAAGAAGATGACTCTGGACAACCTAAAGGGTTTCCGCGACGAACTCCGCATTCCAATTTCGGATGCACAACTCGAGGAGAACCCTTACCAGCCTCCTTACTTCCACCCAGGACAGGATGCTCCGGAAATTCAGTACCTGCACGACCGTCGTCGTGCACTCGGCGGTTACCTTCCAGAACGTCGTAGCAAGTACGTTGACTTCAAACTTCCTGAAGACAAGACCTACGAAATCTCCAAGGGTGGTAGCGGAACTCAAGAAGTTGCCACCACCATGGGCTTTGTTCGCCTCCTGAAGGACCTTCTACGCGCTCCTGAGTTTGGTCAGCGCATCGCGATGATCATCCCCGATGAGGCACGAACTTTCGGTATGGACGCATTCTTCCCTACCGCGAAGATTTACAACCCACAGGGTCAGCACTACATTTCGGTAGACCGCGATATCCTGCTTTCCTACAAGGAATCTGACTCGGGTCAAATCATCCACACCGGAATCAATGAAGCTGGGTCCGTCGCTGCCTTTGCAGCCGCCGCGACCAGTTACGCGACTCACGGCCAGGCAATCATTCCGTTCTACGTGTTCTACTCGATGTTTGGTTTCCAGCGCACCGCTGACTCGATCTGGGCGGCTGCCGACCAACTAAGTCGTGGATTCCTCATCGGTGCTACTGCAGGTCGAACCACCCTTACCGGTGAGGGTCTCCAGCACGCCGACGGACACTCGCCGATCATTGCCGCGACCAACGACGCGGTGATTAGCTACGACCCTGCATTCGCATACGAGATTGGACACATAATTCGCTCAGGAATTGAGCGCATGTACGGTGGAACCCACTCGGATCCAAACGTGATGTACTACCTAACGGTTTACAACGAGCCGATGGTTCAGCCTGCTGAACCTGAAGGTGTCGACGTCGACGGTATCGTTCGCGGTATTCACAAGGTTTACAACAACCCTGCCGATGGACGAAAGGCGCAGATCCTCGCCTCCGGTGTGGCACTGCGTTGGGCTCAGGAAGCTGCAGCACTTCTTCAAGCAGACTGGGGAGTTTCAGCTGACATTTGGTCCGTTACCTCTTGGACTGAACTTCGCCGCGACGGATTACGTCGAAACGAAGAGCGCTTCCTAAACCCAGGCACATCGGTCGAACAGCCTTACCTGACCCAGAAGCTTTCGGGACACCACGGTCCATTCCTAGGCGTCAGCGACTACATGCACCAGGTTCCAGACCAGATTCGTGAATGGGTCCCTGGCGAATACGCAACCCTAGGTGCAGAAGGCTTCGGTTTCTCGGACACCCGCGCCGCCGCCCGTCGCCACTTCAAGATCGATGGGCCGTCGGTGGTCGTTCGAGTTCTTGAGCAACTTGTAGCTCGCGGTGAAATGGATGTCAACGCTCCAGCTCAAGCAATCGAAAAGTATCGTCTCCACGACGTCAACGCTGGGAACAGCGGTAGCGCCGGTGGGGACGCCTAGGCGGCTTCATGTTAGTCATCGTTTGCCCTGGTCAAGGATCTCAAACTCCCGGCTTTTTCAATCCATGGCTTGAAATTCCAACGTTTCGAGAAACCATCGAGATTGCTCAGGCCGCGGCCGGAATCGATCTTTTGACTTACGGCACTATCAGTGATGCTGACACCATCAAAGACACCGCAGTAGCACAGCCACTGATAGTTTCAGCGTCGCTTGCGTCTTACGCCGCCTTAACGGCCGCTGGACTAACAAACATCTCTGGAGTTGCTGGGCACTCGGTGGGCGAAGTTGCGGCTGCTTCGATTGCCGGCGTCTTTGACAATGCTACGGCAATGGAATTCGTAACCAAGCGCGGTACTGAAATGGCGAAGGCTGCTGCACTTACCAAGTCGTCCATGGCAGCCATTCTTGGTGGCGACCGAGACGAAGTTGTTGCTTATCTAGAAGCTCGAGGGCTATCTGCAGCCAACTACAACGGTTCGGGACAGATTGTGGCAGCGGGCGATGCTGATGGAATTGCCCTCCTAGCAACCGAACCATTAGCCGGCACTCGAGTAATTCCGCTTCAAGTTGCGGGAGCCTTCCACACAAAATTCATGGAACCGGCCGTTGCTGAACTTGCTAACTATGCCGCGGGTATTTCTACGACTGACGCCTCAAAAAAACTTTGGACAAACAAAGACGGCTCGATTGTGAGCGACGGATCTACTTACCTGAACCTCTTGGTGAACCAGGTTTCTAACCCGGTTCGTTGGGATTTGTGCATGGACGCCATGGTGGCCGCGGGAGTAACTGCTCTAATCGAAGTTTCCCCTGCAGGCACACTAGCTGGCTTAGCCAAACGTGGCATGCCAGGGATTGAAACTCTGGCATTGAAGACCCCAGACCAGCTTGACGCTGCCATCGAACTTGCCAAGAACCACGGTTAGGAGCCAACGGTGACCGCAACACTGAACCAGTATGAAGCAGTTAAATTTTCACGAATTTACTCGCTCGGCGCTGCTAGAGGCGACCTTTTTGTAACTAACGACGATGTAGCCGGACCCATTGATTCGAGCGATGAATGGATTCGCCAGCGCACCGGCATCATCACGAGGCGTCGTGCCAGCAAAGACCGCAGTCTTATGGACATGGCTGTTGAAGCCTCAAACGAGGCGATTCAAAAAGCTGGTATCGACCCTCAGGAAATTGGTGCGGTGATTTTCAGCACCATCACTCACCCGTTCCAGACCCCTTCGGCAGCAACTTTACTTGCCGACAAAATTGGCGCAAACCCTGCTCCTGCTTACGACGTTTCAGCCGCGTGCGCCGGTTACTGCTATGGAATAGCACAAGCCGATGCGCTAGTGCGTTCGGGCATGGCCAAATATGTCCTCGTGGTCGGTGGTGAAAAGCTCAGCGACTTCATTGATCCAACCGATCGCAGCATCTCATTCCTCCTCGGCGACGGCGCAGGTGCAGCAATCGTAGGCCCGTCGGACATTCCAGGAATTTCCCCATCGGTTTGGGGTTCTGACGGATCTAAGTGGGAAGCGGTCAGTATGACTTCGTCGCTACTAGATTTCCGTGACGGAACGGCTTCGTGGCCAACCCTTCACCAGGAAGGGCAAACGGTGTTCCGTTGGGCTGTTTGGGAAATGGCAAAAGTTGCCAAACAAGCGCTTGAAGTAGCGGGTGTGAAAGCTGAAGACCTTTCTGCACTTGTTACCCATCAGGCAAACATTCGAATTATTGACGAACTCGCTAAGCAATTAGAACTACCTGAATCAGTGGTTATCGCCAGAGACATCATTAACACTGGAAACACTTCAGCTGCCAGCATCCCGCTTGCCATGCACGAACTTCTAAGTTCAGGTGCAGTCAAATCTGGTGGATTGGCTTTAGAAATTGGCTTCGGCGCAGGTCTAGCCTTCGGCGCTCAAGTAGTAGTTCTGCCCTAAAATTGAAACGGTAAATAACCCCTAAGGAGAAACCATGGCACTGTCAAAGGATGAAGTACTTGCTGGCCTAGCCGAGCTAGTAAACGAAGAGACCGGTCTAGCAGCAGACTCAGTTCAGATGGACAAGAGCTTCAGCGACGACCTAGACATCGACTCAATCTCGATGATGACCATCGTCGTTAACGCAGAAGACAAATTCGGCGTAAAGATTCCTGACGAGGAAGTTGCAAACCTCGTTACCGTTGCTGACGCTGTTAACTACATCGCAGACCACCAGTAACAACTAACTGGGAGAGATTTCGTGAAGATCGTAGTAACTGGCTTAGGTGCTACCACCCCACTGGGTGGAGACGTCAAGTCAACTTGGGACGCGCTTCTTGCTGGAAAGTCGGGTATCTCGACTCTCGAGCAAGATTGGGTAGCTCAATACGAGATTCCGGTTACCTTCGCTGGCCAGGCTAAAGTCCCGGCCAGCGAGGTACTCACCCTTCAAGAGTGCAAGCGACTTGATCCTTCTAGTCAGTTTGCTCTGATTGCAGCCCGAGAAGCCTGGGCTGACGCTGGTGCACCAGAAGTGGAGCCAGAACGACTAGCAGTTGAGTTCTCTACCGGTATCGGTGGAGTTTGGACACTGTTGGATGCTTTCGATACTCTAAAGGAACGTGGTCCGCGTCGCGTGCTACCAATGACTGTTCCCATGCTGATGCCAAATGGGCCAGCTGCCGCAATCGGCATGGATCTAGCTGCCCGCGGAGGCGTTCGCACCTCGGTTTCCGCTTGCGCTTCGAGCACTGAAGCAATAGCAAACGCAATCACCCGACTTCAATCTGGAGAAATAGACATCGTGGTTGCCGGTGGATGCGAAGCAGCAATCCACCCGCTGCCAATTTCTGCCTTCGCTGCCATGCACGCGACTTCGCGCCGAAACGATGAGCCTGAACTTGCCTCACGCCCTTACGACGTCGCCCGCGATGGCTTCGTGATGGGTGAAGGTGGCGGTGCCATGGTGCTCGAGACCGAAGATCACGCTAAGGCGCGTGGCGCCAAGATTTACGCCTACCTTGTGGGTGGTGCTGTAACCTCAGACGCTTACCACATCACCGCCCCAGACCCAGAGGGAAGCGGCGCAGCACGCGCCGTTCTAGCTGCTCTCAAGCAGGCTGATGCTTCAATTGAGGACGTAGTTCACATTAACGCGCATGCAACTAGCACTCCGGTAGGCGACATAGCTGAATACACGGCTCTCAAACGAGTTTTTGGAGATCACCTGGGCAACATTGCTGTTTCAGCAACTAAGGCCTCGACCGGTCACCTACTAGGCGGTGCTGGAGCAATTGAAGCTGTATTCACCGTTTTGGCTCTGAAAGAGCGCACTGCTCCCCCAACCATCAACCTCGACAACCAGGACCCAGAGATTCCTCTTGATGTTGTTACAAGCCCTAGAAAGCTCCCTGAAGGCCCAATCCTCGCCATTAGCAACAGCTTTGGCTTCGGAGGTCACAACGCCGTAGTTGCCTTCCGCAGCTACGAGTAAATCGCCAAAATTAAAAAATCCCCAGCACCCTAAGTGCCGGGGATTTTTCCTTTTCAGAAATTAGTGCGCGTGCTGTCCGCGTGAGTTTTCGAAAACGAAACCAATCAGCGCAACAAGAGCCAATGGGAACCCGATAAAGAACAACCACCAGCCCACAGCAAGAGCAGCAAACACAATTGAACCGAATAGCCCTAGGAAGAACGGCCACCAGCTCCAGGCGTTGAAGAAGCCGATTTCCGAATCGCCATCCGAGATCTTGGCAACCGGGTTGTCCTCAGGAACCGGGCCCTGGGTGCGGTGGGTTTTGCCAAGGTAAAACGCGATAAACGCAGCCATCATTGACAACATCAGCAAAGCCGCAGTGCCGATGATCTCAATTTTCCATTCACCGATTGATGGTTCACCAGTTGCTAAACCGTCGTAAGGCTCCCAAAGGCCCACAAGGGCATAGCCAACAGCCGAAAGAAGGTAAAAGACGGCGCCTGCCCAAAAAAGTCTTGCATTAGTCCGCATTTGGTTAGCCCTTCTTTACAGTCTTGGTTGTGGCAACTACATCGCTAGCTTCAGGGTGGTTCAGGTCAAACGCTGGAGACTCTGAACGAATCAAAGGAATTGATGTGAAGTTGTGACGAGGAAATGGTGACGCGGTTGCCCACTCTAGCGAGCGTCCGTAACCCCATGGGTCGTTGACAGTTACCTTCACACCCTTGCGGTGAGTGATGTAGACATTCCAAAGGAAGGGTAGGAACGAAAGAGCTAGCAATACCGAGCCGGCAGTTGAAACCTCATTTAGGAAAGTGAAGTTATCTTCAGGTAGGTAGGTTGCGTAGCGACGTGGCATACCCTGAACACCCAACCAGTGCTGCACCAGGAAGGTTCCGTGAAAACCGAAGAAGAGCATCCAGAACTGAATCTTTCCAAGGCGTTCGTTGAGCATTTTGCCGGTCATCTTTGGATACCAGAAGAAGATACCTGCGAACATCGCAAAAACGACTGTTCCGAAAACCACGTAGTGGAAGTGAGCAACAACGAAGTAGCTGTCGCTTAGGGCGAAGTCTAGAGCTGGGCTCGAGAGGATAACGCCGGTGAGGCCACCGAAGATGAAGGTGGTAAGGAAGCCCAGCGACCAAAGCATTGGGGTTTCGAAACTTACCGAACCCTTCCACATTGTTCCGATCCAGTTGAACACCTTCACACCGGTAGGTACCGCAATCAGCATAGTTGTGAATGCAAAGAACGGTAGTAGAACCTGGCCGGTTACGTACATGTGGTGAGCCCAAACAGTCATCGATAATGCAGCGATTGCGACTGTTGCATAAATCAAGGTCTTGTAGCCAAAAATTGGCTTACGGCTAAAGACCGGGATGATTTCCGAAACGATTCCAAAGAATGGCAAGGCCAAGATGTAAACCTCAGGGTGACCGAAGAACCAGAAGAGGTGCTGCCAAAGCATCGCTCCACCGTTAGCTGGGTCGAAGATGTGAGAACCAAACTTGCGGTCCGCTCCAAGTGCGAATAGTGCAGCGGCAAGAGGTGGGAAACACATGATTACCAGAATCGAGGTAACCAAGGTGTTCCAAACAAAAATTGGCATGCGGAACATGGTCATACCAGGTGCGCGCATGGTCAGAATCGTGGTGATGAAGTTGACACCACCCATGATGGTTCCAAAACCACCAAGAGCTAGACCGAAGACCCATAAGTCGCCACCCAAACCAGGTGAGAAGGTCGAGGTAGATAGAGGCACGTAAGCAAACCAACCAAACGATGCAGCACCCTGTGGCGTAAAGAAACCGGCCACTGCAACAGCACTGCCGAAGAAGTAGAACCAGTAAGCAATTGCGTTTAGTCGAGGGAAAGCTACATCCGGGGCACCGATTTGCACCGGCATCAGGATGTTGGCAAATGCAGCGAACAACGGAGTTGCAAACATGAGCAACATGATGGTTCCGTGCATCGTAAACAGCTGGTTGTACTGCTCTTTGGTGGCGACGATCTCGAGACCAGGCATGGTGAGCTGAGCGCGGATCATGAGCGCCATCACACCACCGATAAGGAAGTAGACGAAAGAGGTGATTAGGTATAGGTAACCGATTTTCTTGTGGTCAGTGGTGGTTAGCCAGTCAACCAAGATACGCCCCTTGTCACGTGGAACAACAGGAGTTGATGGAGTCAAAGTTGCGGTAGCCATTTTGATTAGCCCTCGTTCTCTACTGGTGCGGTTACACCTGGCAAGTTTTGATTTCTGCTGGCGTCAAGCGAAAGTTGACCGACTTGACCCACAGCCTTTAGGTCAGCGATGTGCTTGTCGTATTCCGACTGCGAGACAACCTTTACGTTGAAGAGCATCATCGAGTGGAATTCACCACAAAGTTCGGCACATTTACCCGTGTAATTGCCCTCCTTGGTTGGGGTGAAGTACACGTGGTTGGTCTTTCCTGGAAGAGCATCCTTTTTGTAAAGGAACTCAATTACCCAGAAAGAGTGGTCCACGTCGCGAGAGTTTAGAACAATCTCAACGCGCTTGTTGACAGGCAGGTAAAGAGTTGGAAGGTCTTCAACCATTCCGTCATCGCCGGTCACATACTGAGACTGAATTCCAGACTCGTATACGTTTTCTTTGGTGTAGTTGAAGTCCCAGCTCCATTGCTTACCAATAACCTGAATGGTTACCTCTGGGTCGTTAGGTGCTTCGATAGCTCTCATGTCTCTGGCTGTAAATCCGAAGAAGCCAATCACAAGAATTAGTGGAACAACCGTAAACAAGACCTCGATTGGGTTGTTGTAACGCATTTGTGCTGGAAGGTGAGTGTCTCCCTTGCGGCGACGGTAGACCACAATCGCCCAAAACATTAGACCCCAGGCGATGATGCCGACCGCCCATAGAACAGCCCATGAGATGTTCCACAGATCGGTGATGCGATCAGTGTGGTTGGTTACATCTGAGCTGGAAGCAGGCAGTGGCATCAAAATTGCTGAGCTCAATTGCTCTTGTGAGCAGCCAGTCAGGAACAAGGTTGTAGTTGCAGCAGCAGTTGCTATTGCAACTCTTAGAGCACGCTTAGAAAGCACAGTCGACCCTTCAAATCGTTACTGATTTAGTCTACGCCCGCGGGCTATCTCGAGGGCGTGAAAAACGCTAGAAAAACGTAAAAAACTTAAGGTTTTTAGCAGAAGGATTGGCCGCAGGCACAGGTTGAGGTTGCATTCGGGTTGTCGATGACTAGACCCTGCTCGGTTAACGAGTTTTTGTAGTCGATGGTTGAACCATTTACCAAGCCCATTGACATCGGATCGATGACAAGTTCGTATTCGCCGCAAGGAAAACGCAGGTCGTCCTCGTAGAACTTGTCTTCGTAGGTCGGTTTGTATTCGAGTCCCTGGCAACCGCCAGGTGCAGCTTCCAGGCGGATAGCTAGTTTCTCGTCGCCTCCGGCCTGCTCGAGAGTGCTTGAAATCCATTCGACGGCAGCGTCGGTGATTTTGATTTCGTAAACATTGGTCTCGGTCATGCGTACTCCTTGTGAATTTCTCTAATTCTAACTTCTCTAAACAGCAAACCCTACCTAAACATTCCGCTAACCTATTGGTTATGACTGAGCAGACTCCGAACGCGAAAAAAGGCAAGCCAACTCCAGCACGTAAGGAACAGGAAGCCGCACGTAAGCGCCCGCTCGTAGCTCCAAAAACTAAAGAAGCTCGCAAGGCCGAGCGCGCGGCCATGCGTGAGCGACGCTTGGAAGCCAGCCGCGGATTTGCCGCCGGAGACCCTAAATACCTAACTAAGCGCGACGCTGGACCGCAGCGATCAATGCTGCGTGACATTGTCGACGCCCGCTACGTAACAGCTGGTGAAGTACTGATGACGTTCATGGTCGTTACCCTGTTTTTTACATACACGAGCACTACGCTGACTCCGTTCACAATCTTCCTAAGTGACCTTGTTCTGGTTCTGTTTGTGGTCTTTATCGCTGATTCTTTCCTCATTCAGTTGAGCGCCAAGAAGATTCTTGCTAGAAAATTCGGACAGACCAACATTGAAAAGGGCGTCTGGTTTTACGTCGCCGTTCGGTCAATGTATCCACGTTTCCTTCGCACTCCAAAGGCCAAGGTGCGCAGAGGACACAAGTTCAACTAATCGCGCAAGTTACGGTTTAGCGTTCGGGCCCAAAAAGGTCCAGCGTAAATAAAACCGGTATAGCCCTGAACCAGGGTTGCGCCAGCGGCCAACCGCTCTCTCGCATCCTCAGAAGTTTCAATTCCGCCCACCGAAACAATGGCAATGCGTCCAGCGATTTGCCGATCCAAAATTCTAAGCACTTCAAGAGAACGAGCCTTGACCGGAAGTCCCGAAAGTCCTCCCGCACCCAAACTTTCAACCTTGCTAGTGCCTGTCTTCAGCCCTTCTCTGCTGATAGTTGTGTTTGTTGCTATAACTCCTGCCAGGCCTAGGGCTACAGCAAGGTCGGCTATCTCACGGATGTCGTCATCGGCGAGATCCGGAGCGATTTTCACCAAGACCGGTTTTCCCTTTGCCTGGTTCATTACGGCTTCCAAAATAGGTTTGAGGGAATCTATATCTTGAAGGCTTCTAAGGCCGGGGGTATTGGGTGAAGACACATTAACTGCCAGATAATCGGCCAAAGGTGCTAATAAGCGAGCGCTGGTTTCATAGTCGGCAACCGCATCCTCGATAGGCGTTACTTTGCTTTTTCCGATATTCACACCAATAATCGGGAGTTTGTGGTTACGAGCACGAAGTCGGGTTAATCGATCAGCTAACCTCGCGGCTCCCTCGTTGTTGAAGCCCATCCGGTTGATTAGAGCTCGGTCGGCAATCAGGCGAAAAAGTCTCGGTTTCTCATTTCCCGGTTGCGCGATTGCAGTTACGGTGCCAACCTCAATGTGCGAAAAACCAAGATCAGCGAGAGGTTCGATAAGTTCTCCGTTTTTGTCGAATCCCGCCGCTAAACCAAAAGGACCCTCGAACTTAAGCCCGAACGCAGTGACCGTGCGAACTTGATTTGCTTTCAATCGAAATAGTTTGGTGACACCTACTTTTGAACCGAACTTAAGGCAACCGGCAACGAAGTGGTGAACAACTTCAGGATCAAATCGGGCGAAAACAACTTTGAAAATAAATGAATAAAGCACGACTAAAGCCCCTTTTCCTTCTCAAATCGAGCTTGGATAGCCTCAAAATGAGCGGGTAACCCTTCCTCGTTTGCTAGGGCGTCGACAAACTTGAACGCTGTGGCCAACGCTTTTTCGGTATAGTCGACTACCTGTTGAGACCTGAGAAAAGTGTGCACTGACAGCCCAGCACCAAATTTGGATTGTTGGTTAGTTGGCAATACGTGGTTAGAGCCGGCTACGTAATCCCCTAGAGAAACTGGAGAAAAGGGGCCTAGGAATAGTGCTCCCGCGTTTGAAATCTGACCCATTAGTTTCTCTGGGTTTTCTACCTGAAGTTCGAGGTGTTCAGTCGCATAAGCGTTGGCAAATTTGGCAGCTTCTTCGAGCGAACTCACCAGGACTATGCCAGATTGCTGTCCAGTAAGTGCGATTCGCGCACGAGTGCCGTGCTGGGTTCGCTTCAACCGATTCGTTAGTGCCACATCAACGGCAACGGCCAACGTTTCTGAAGTTGTTACCAAGACCGAGGCCGCGGCTTCGTCGTGTTCAGCCTGCGAGAGGAGGTCAGCAGCCACAAATTCTGGGTTTGAAGTTTCGTCGGCGATTATGAGGATCTCCGTGGTTCCGGCTTCAGAGTCAATACCAACGACCCCGCGAAGCGCGCGCTTGGCGGCGGTTACATAAATGTTGCCAGGACCCGTAATCATTGTGACCGGTTCGAGCGCGATGGAAGGAACTCCATGAGCAAGTGCTGCGATCGCCGCAGGACCTCCCACGTTATAAACCTCGGTGACACCCAATAGTGCTGCAGCGGCCAGAACGGTAGGGTGAGGGCGACCTCCGAATTCTTTCTGGCCCGGAGTGGTGATTACCAATCGCTTTACGCCAGCCACCTGAGCAGGTACAACATTCATCACCACACTTGATGGATAAACCGCTTTTCCACCAGGTACGTACAGTCCAACTGAATCTACTGGCATCCACCGTTGGTGGATGCTTCCACCATCGGTGAAGGATGTCGTCACTGTTTTAGGGAGGTTGTCCAAGCTCACTTGGCGAACCTTTTCAATTGATTCCAGGAGTGCAACCCTAAGGTTGTCAGTGAGATTGGCTAATGCCTCTTCAAGCTCCCTAGCCGACACCCTCACTGGTCTTGGATCGAAACCGTCAAACTTTTGTGTAAGTGCTACCAGAGCCTCTTCACCCCGGGCGGCAACATCTTCAATCAGGCCACTAACTTGGTTTACTGCGGTTTCTATTTTGAGGCTCGCCCGAGGAACTAGAAGATTGATTTCCATCGATGAAGGAACGCCCGCTCGAAGGTCGATTACGCGCAGTAAGTTATTGGTCAAAATGGCTCCAGTTCAGTAACAATTCTATTCGCATCAAAAGTTTCGATAGCCTACTAGGGTGAGTTCAAACTTAGACACCATGAAAACCATCGAAATTCCTGTTGAAGCCCTAAAGCATTCCTTTCGACACCATGCTTCGGGAGTCTGCATCATCACCTTGATTGACCTGGAGGGAAATCCGGTTGGTTTCACTGCAACATCTGTCACTTCGCTAGGAGCAACTCCCCCGCTAGTAAGTTTCAATGTTGCATCTGGTTCGTCAACTTGGCCTGCGCTCTGCAAAGCAACTTGGGTCGCCATTCACACGCTTGGAGAAGGCAATCAAGAACTTGCAGTGAAAATGGCTGGCGATCACACAAAACGTTTTCAGGATGATGACTGGACTTTCGGGCCGAAGGGACTTCCGATTTTCACCGAGGCCACGACCGTCTTGATCGGTGCCATTAGAGAGATTCACGCTGTTGAGAACAACGCAGTTGTCATAGTCGATGCCCTGGAAGGGTTATCAGGAGTCGAACAACGTCCGTTGCTCTACTTCCAACGCAACTACCTCATCGGCTGATTGGTCCACACCAGAATCCTCCGATTTTGACTTGGACTCTCGAACGATCGACTGTGCACCTAGAAGCACTTTGAGCTCACCAATGAATTCCACTGAATAACGAACTTTTTGTGGCAACGTGTAAGTTCTGGTCTGCCCGTCGGCGTCGATAGTGATCATAAATTCACTGTTTCCAGCATTTTGTTTAATGATCGAGTTGAGTCTTTCCAGAGTTTCTCGATTCGCCTTCTCGTTTTCGATTCGTACGTGAATCTTGCCCGGATGCTCGCCGGCTACCGGAGCATCGAGGACATTTACCGAATAAACCGAAAGGTTTCGCCCGTCGTCGCGGTTATTCACCCTTCCGCGAACCGAAACAACCATGTCGGGTTTGAGTTGGTCGGCATATTCACTGAAAGATTTACCGGTGAGCATGAACGAAATTTCACCTTCAAAATCTTCGACGGTTACCAGGAGATATGGTTTTCCTGATTTCTTGCCAACACGATTCTGAATGCCGGTAACCAGGCCGCAAAGTGAGGTTGTGCTGCCGTCCTCGATTTCTTCATTTTCAATAAAGTGGCCAATGGAGTAGCTCGAATTGCTTGCCAATTGTGATTCCCGACCAAACAGCGGGTGATCACTCACATACAGACCAAGTGTGTCTCGTTCCATGGTCAGCTTGGTGCGCTTGTCGAATTCTTCGTGGTTTGGAATTTCCACCAGCATTGGGTCTTCTTCAAACATTCCACCGAAGAGGTCCATTTGACCCTTGGCTTCCTCGCGTTTTCTGGCAACCTGTCCATCTACAGCAGACTCGTAGATCGCCATTAACGATCGACGGGTGTGGCCTAAGCTGTCGAAAGCTCCAGCCTTGATGAGTGATTCGATGGTTCGCTTGTTACAAACCTGGACAGGAACTTTCTTTAGGAAATCATTGAAGGAGGTGAACTTACCCTGCTCGGTTCTTGCCTCAACAATTCCGGCCACAACGCTTTCACCGACGCCTTTGATAGCTGCCAGTCCGAAGCGAATACGAGACTCAACACCAGAGAAGTTGCCAATTGATTCATTTACATCTGGTGACTGAACAACCAGCCCCATCTTGCGACAGGCGCTTAGGTAAATAGCGAGCTTGTCACGTGTATCTCCAACTGAAGTTAATAGAGCTGCCATATATTCGGCAGGATGATTGGCCTTCATGTAAGCCGTCCAGTAGGACAATACGCCGTAAGCCGCACTGTGGGCTTTATTGAACGCATAACCAGCAAAAGGTAGCAATGTGTCCCACAGCGCCGTTACAGCGTCCTCGGTAAAGCCGTTCTCAAGCATTCCTGCTCGGAAGGCTTCAAGAAGCCCGTCCAGCTCCTTGGCATCTTTTTTTCCCATGGCTTTACGTAAGTTGTCAGCCTGCGCCAACGTAAAGTTTGCAACCTTCTGTGCTGCAGCCATCACTTGCTCTTGGTAAACGATAAGACCGTAGGTGGGCCCCAAGACTTCCCTTAGCGGTTCCTCAAGGCTTGGATGGATTGGGATATTCGCCTGGAGACCATTCTTGCGTTTGGCGTAGTTGGTGTGAGCATTTACACCCATCGGACCCGGGCGGTAAAGGGCGATAGCAGCCGAAATATCTTCAAACGAAGTTGGTTTCATAAGACGAAGAAGTGAACGCATCGCCTCGCCATCGAGCTGGAACACTCCGAGGGTGTCACCTTGACCGAGCAACTGATAAGCCTTCTCATCGGCATCAAGATCCAATGACTCTAGATCAGGAGCTTCGAGGCCATTCAAGCGGATGTTAATGAGCGCATCTTCCAACACGGTCAAATTTCTTAGGCCTAAGAAGTCCATCTTGAGCAGACCCAGCTTTTCTAATGGCCCGGCATCAAACTGAGTAATGTAGCCGGTCTCACCTTCGCGAGTCATCAGCGGCACGACGTCGATTAGCGACATCGCCGAAATAATTACGCCAGCCGCATGCACACTTGTGGATCGCTTTAGTCCTTCCATCCCCCGCGCGAGATCGAAAACCTTCTTTGCGTCGGGGTCGCTTTCAAGAATTTCTCTAATTGCCGAGGTTTCTTTGAATCTAGGACGCTCCGGATTCACTACGTCTTCGAGTTCAATTTCCTGACCGAGAACCGCTGGAGGGAAAGCCTTG